>NZ_JBTIXF010000026.1:0-84107 GCF_055793945.1 Plantactinospora sp. A48
CCCCCCCCCCCCCCCCCCCCCCCCCCCCCCCCCCCCCCCCCCCCCCCCCCCCCCCCCCCCCCCCCCCCCCACCCCCGGATCTGGCGGAACCCCACACCCTGGGAACCGGCGGAACCCAACCCCAGTTCCAACCTCAGCCGGCGGCCAGCGACCCGTCCGAGGAGAAGACCAGGCCCACGCTGGCGGCACCGGTCTTGAGCGCGGACTTGGTCTGCGGACCACCCGCGTCCAGCGAGCTGAACGAGCCGGCCATGAAGCTGTACACCTGCACCAACCCGGCCTGGCACTTGGGCCGTTGCGGGCACTCCGGCGGGCCGGCCAGCACCGTCGCCGAGCCGGAGCACTTGCTGGCCAGGTCGGACAGGGTCTGCACGCCGTACTTGTCGGCGAACGGCTTGGTCACCGCGAAGGCGTTCTGGTCCTGCGCCGGCGACGGCTTGCCGAAGGTCAGCCCGACCTTCTGCCCGGCGGCGGTGAGGCCGCTGACCGTCTGGTTCAGGTCGCTGGAGGAGATCGGCGGGGCACTCGGTCCGGCGGCCTTGCCACCGAGGAAGTCGGCGAGGGTCGCCGCGTACTCGGGTACGACCTGGATCTGGCCCTTCTCCAGCGCCGGCTCGTACAGCTCGCGGTTGCCGATCTGCTGCACCTTGACGTCGTAACCCGCGGTCGTGAGGGCGATCCGGTACAGCTCGCCGAGGATCTGGCTCTCGCTGAAGTTGGCGGCGCCCACGGTGACCGAGCCGCCGGGCCCCTTGGTGATGCCCGCGGTGAGGTTGTTGGCCGCCGCGAACTCCTCGGCGGCCACCTTCGGCGTCTTGCGATCGATGTCGACCGCCTTGTTGAGCTGGATCAGCTTCGTGGTGTCGAGCGAGTCTGAGACCTTGTCCAGCGCCGCGACGAGCTGCGGGGTGGCCGCCTTGGAGTTGATCGCCGGGATGACGTTGTCGGTGTTCTGGAGCTTCTTGTCGTCGTTCAGCACGACGAGCTGGTCACCGGCGACCGGCGCGCAGCCGGCGCCCGCGGCGCCCGACTGCGGCGCCTGGGTGCCGGAGGAGCCGGCCCCACCGCAGCCGGTGAGGAATCCGACCGCCGCGAGTGCCCCCGCGGCGCCCAGAGCGATTCGGTTACGTGAGCGCATTACGCCCGCCTTCCGTGTCCCGGCGCGGCCCGGTGTGGGCCGGCCGCGTGTCCGACGGGCGAACCCACTGGCCGCCCGCGACCTCCAACCCAACATCTTTCACGTTGGACCGACAAATTGAGGGCCGATGTTGTCACCTGATCGTCATCTGACCAGCGTCAGCGACGGACGCGGCACCCAACCCGGGCGGAACGGCGTAGACCGGGCTGGATCATCCCAAACCGTCATACCGGCAGAACCGGATCAATCAGGTCTGAATGTGGACTGATCAGCGCCGAGTCCGGGCATACCGGATTGGGGTGTCGGAACCCGTCGTACCCGGATTCCGACGCGGGGTGGTGGACGACGGACCGGTGCCGGCTGGGCGGCCGTGCCGGGGTGGGGGTGGTCAGGCGCCGGCTCCGGCGGCGGCGGACCGGGCCCGGCGGTCGGCACGTCGACGGGCCCGCCGCAGCGGCGGTGGGGTGACGAGCCGTTCCAGGCCACCCACCGCCAGCTCCACGAGCAGCGCCAGCCCGGCCACCAACACCCCGCCGGCCAGGATCTGGCCACCACCCACCGCGATACTCAGGCCGAACCCGGCACTGATGATCTGGCCGAGGCCACCACCGTTCACGAACGACGCCAACGCCGCGGTCGCCACCACCTGCACGGCGGCGGTCCGGAAGCCGGCCGCGAGGTACGGCACGGCCAGCGGCAGTTCCACCCGGCGCAACAGCTGGGCGCCGGAGAGCCCCATGCCCCGGGCAGCGTCCCGGGCCTCCGGGTCGACCTCCCGGATCCCGGTGTAGGCGTTGGCGAGCAGGGGCGGCACCGCGAAGACGGACAGCGCGATGATCACCGGCGGTCGACCGAACCCCAGGGCGGTCAGGGGCAGCAGGGTGAGCAGCGCGATCGTGGGAATCGCCAGGGTCACGTTGGACAGCAGCACCACGATGCCGCCACCCCGCCCGGTGTGTCCCAGCCAAACCCCGATCGGCCAGGCGACCAGGCAGCCCAGCGCGACCGCCGCGCCGGACAGGTACAGGTGCTCGCCCAGCCGGTCGAAGATTCCGCCGGGGTTGGTCCAGTTGAGCGGGTCGTTGAGCCAGACCACCGCCTGCTGGATGGGGTTCATCGCGCGCTCCGCCGGGTCAGCCAGGGGGTGAGCAGCCGACCGATCCCGGCCAGCGCGAGGTCGAGGATGAGGGCGAGCGCCACACAGAGCACCGTTCCGGTGACGATCTCGGCCCGGTAGAAGTTGTTCCGGAAGCCGCCGATGATCAGCTGCCCGAGGCCGCCGTGCCCGACCAGGACGCCGACCGTCACCAGGGCGACCGTGGAGACCGTGGCCAGTCGCAGCCCGGTGAGGATGCCGGGCAGCGCCAGCGGCAGGTCGATCCGGAACAGTCTGGCGAACCGCCCGTAGCCCATCCCCTGGGCCGCGTCCCGCACGTCGGCGGGTACCTGGTTCAACCCGGCCAGGGTGTTCCGGATGATCAGCAGCAGGGCGTAGATCACCAGCCCGATGAGCACGGTGGCGGTCCCGGTGCCGAGGTACGGGGCGACAAAGGAGAACAGGGCCAGCGACGGAATCGTGTAGAGGACCCCTGAGAGTGCGAGAATCGGACCGGTGAGGGACCGGAACCAGTACGCCGCCACGGCCAGCGGGATGGCCACCAGGGCGGCGATCAGCATGGCCTGCGCGGTCAGGGTCGCGTGTTCGCGTAACGCGGCGAGTATGGTCTCGGAGTTGTCCCGCACGTACTGCCAGGAGAACCACGGATTGCCCGGAGCTTCCTGATAGCTCAAGTGGAAGGACATACGTGGACGTTACCCCGGAAGCCGATCCGGGCGCCGGCCGCCGCACCCCACCGGTGGCCGCGGCTCCGATCACCCTGGAGCACATCCGCAAGCAGTATCCGGATGGCACCGTCGCGGTCGCCGATCTGAGCCTGGAGATCCGGGCGGGCGAGCTGGTGGTGTTGATCGGCCCCTCCGGCTGCGGAAAATCCACCGTGCTGCGCATGATCAACCGGCTGATCGAGCCGACCTCGGGGCGGGTCCTGCTGGGCGACGAGGATGTCACGGCGGTCGACCCGGTCCAGCTCCGCCGCCGGATGGGGTACGTCATCCAGAACGTCGGCCTCTTCCCGCACCAGACCATCCGGACGAACGTCGGCACCGTGCCCCGCCTGCTCGGCTGGCCGTCGGCCCGCATCCGCAGCCGGGCGGACGAACTGCTCGAACTGGTGGGCCTCGACCCCGGCACCTTCGGCCGGCGGTACCCGCACGAGTTGTCCGGCGGGCAGCGCCAGCGGGTCGGGGTGGCCCGAGCCCTGGCCGCCGATCCGGTGGTGCTGTTGATGGACGAGCCGTTCTCCGCGGTCGACCCGATCGCCCGGACCCGGCTCCAGGAGGAGTTCCTGCGGCTACAGGCCGAGGTGCGCAAGACGATCGTGCTGGTCACCCACGACCTGGACGAGGCCGTCCGGCTCGGCGACCGGATCGCGATCCTCTCCCAGGGCGGCAAGTTGGAACAGTACGACCCGCCCGCGGCGCTGCTGGGCGAGCCGGCGTCCCCGTTCGTCCGGGAGTTCGTCGGCAGAGACCGGGGCATCCGGCGGCTCGCCGTCACGCCGGTCACCCGGGACCTGCTGGACCCGGTCGAGGGCGTCGACGCCGAGAAGCTGCCGGCCGTCCAGGCCGGTAGCTCGCTCTACGACGCGCTCGCCACCATGCTCGTCACGAACGCCGACCACGCCCGGGTGCTCCACGAGGGAGAACCGGTCGGCCTGCTCAGCCGGCACCGGGTGCTCAGCATCGACTATCCCGCCGAGACCGGCCAGCCGTGACCGTGCGGCCGGCTCCCGAGAGGGTCGGCCGCACGGGTCGCGGTTCGCGCTGGACTTCCGCCGCCGGTCAGCGGCGACCGCGATAGCCACCCAGGGTGGCGATGCCGATGATCCAGCCGGTGAAGAGGCCGTACCGGGCGCCGTCACCGGCCGCCTGAAAGGCGCCGAGCAGCGACGGGTTCGACCTGATCAGCGCGGTGAGCAGCGCCGCGAAGGCACCGGCGAAGATGTACGACGCCCAGCCGGCGAAGAACTGGCTGAGGGTTCCCCGCGCCCGGGCCAGCTGGGAACCCGGCAGCAGGAACAGGAACAGCGCGGTCAGGGCGATCAGCAGGATCGCCTTGAGGTCGGCGGCGACGACGTCCTGGATCGAGTCGGACGAGTCGAACCGCCAGGCCGGCCAGGCCAGCAGTTGCAGGAACCAGCCGCCGGCGGTCCTGGGATTGGTGTTGTCCCGGGCCCAGTCGGCATACCAGGGGCTGCCGAATACCAGGACCAGAATGAGCGCGGCGAGTGTGCCCGCGCCCGGCGCAGACTTGTACCGGTTGGTGAGAGCCATGGGGCGATAATTCCCAGCACGATCCCGCCAGCAAACCTGGCGCAGCGGCACTCGTAAATGGGCACCGGTGCGGTCAGCGCCCGGTGGGCGGCACTTCAGCGCGCTCAGCGCTCGATGGGCGGCGCTGCGGCGGTCAGCGCCCCAGCGGTCAGTGCTTCAGCAGGTAGTCGATGAAGGCGGCCCGCAGCAGCGAGGCGGACTCCTCGTACCCGTGGCCGGTGAGCTCCCGCCAGAGCGCGACGGCCTCGTCGACGGTCGGACCGACCGAATTTGGCGAGCCGTCCAACACCGCCGCCTCGTCGGCGTTGGGCAGATGCCGAAGCACCGACCAGAAGAACCGGATGTCCCGGTGCTCCCGGGCCACGGCGAACGCCCGCTCCCGCAACTCCTCGGTGGAGAGCGCGTCGAGCTGCGCGAAGCCGGCTGGCGACCCGGCGGATGGCGATTCCGTCATGCCTGGAGACTAGCCGGCCGCCATCAGCGGCCGGTGGACCCCCAGCGATCGGCGTCCCACGGGTCGGGCCGCGACTCCGCCGGTTGCGCCGGCAGGGTGGCCGCCCACGAGTCGGAATGGCCCGATCCCGACCATTCGCCGCCGGAGTCGACCGCCCAGTCGCCGTCGCCGGAGTCCGCCAACCGGGGCCGGCCGAACCGCTCCACCAGCCGGGTCACCAGCAGGCCACCGACCAGGGCCGCCGCCGCCGTGGCGGCCAGGGCGATGTTCCAGTCCTTCGCCTGCGAGTACCGCAGGAAGAGGGTAGTCAGCAGGACCGACAACAGGGTGCCGAAGACACCGCCACGGCGACCGAAGGCGCTCGTGCCACCGATCAGGGCGACACCGATCGCCAGGCCGGTCCAGTCCAGACCGGTCGTCGGCCGGGCCGGGCCGGTACCGCCCGCCACGAACAGCAGGCCGGCCGCCGTCGCCAGCACCATCGACCCGACGAGGGTCGCGGTGGCGAGCACGCCGGCGGCCACCCCGCGCCGACGGGCTGGATCGGCCACCGGCCGGAAGCGGCCCACGGTGCGCCGGATCGACTTGATCGTGCCGAACGCCCCGCCCAGGACCGCCAGCGCGGCGAACCCGCCGAACAGGTAGACCGCGGTACGGGTCGGGTCGTACCCGCCCTGCACGGTGACCGGCCCGCCCCGTTGCTGGATGAAGACGATGACGCCGAGCGCCGCGGCCAGGCTGGCCGCCCAGCTGGGCACGTGGAAGCCGACCACGAGCACGGCGACGGCCAGCCCGAGGCCCGCCGCGACCACGACCGCCGGCAGCATCGCGCTGACCACGCCCCGGTCGCCGTTCTCGGCGAAGTGCAGGCCGGCCGCGACCACGACGGGTCCCAGCGCGAGGTTGGGCACCGCGGCCCGCAGGGTGAATGCGGCGGCGAGGGTGAGCAGGCCGAGCGCGGTGGCGGAGACCAGCAGCACCCGAAGCCCCTGGTCGCGCAACGCGGCCGGATCGTCGCGGTACAGCAGGTAGCCGAGCGTCGCCGCCGCGACCAGCAGCAACGCCTCCCACCCCAGGTGTACGGCGAGCCGATCCCGTCCCGGCTCGCCGTGTGCCGGATCATCGAACACGTCGTCCAGCCCGGGTGCCGGAGCCCGGTGGCTGCGGGCGGTCCCGCCGTCCGCGTCGCCGTACGGGTCCGCGTCGTCCAGGTCGCGGCGCCGATAGGGCGACTCGTCGTACGTCATGCGATGCGCCTCCCGGCTCGTCCGACCGACCGGGGTCGCGACCCGCGTGCCCGCGCTCGATGGGGGGCCGCTCGTCCGATCACGGATCGTCGGATCCCGGTCGCAGGCACCGTACCCGCACGACCGGCCGGAAGTAACCCCCTGGCCGACCGGTCGTCACCAGAGTGCAACCAGCCGGCCGTCCCGAGCCGGCCGTCCCGGCCGTGAGCAGGGTCTACCGGCCGCCTGGCAGCCGGTTTTCGTCGTCCGGTTCGTCCTCGTCCGGCCGTTCCGGTACCCGACAGGACCGCTCCAACCACAACGCCGCGGCGACCAACCCGAGCGAGGCCACCAGGCCAGCGACCGTGGCCGGCAGATCGTTGGAGGCCGCCTTGGTGCGCTCGGCCACCAGCCACAGCGTCAGACCGGCCCAGAAACCCGCGAAGATGGCCCCCACCAGCGACGACGCCTTGGCCAGTACGGCGTACCGGGCGACCACGAGCGGCTCGACGGGTTCCCGTCCGGGCCGGCGCTCGATCCGGGCCCGGGTGGTGATGGCGGCGTACGCCTCCAGCACGGCGAGGCCGGCGAGGGTGACCGCCGGCAGCCAGGGCAGGCTCGGTAGGTCGGCGTAGAAGGTGCTGATGAACAGCCAGGCCAGAGCGGCGCTCGCCAGGCCGGCGACCACCAGGCTGGCGGGTCTGGTGGGGCCCATGCTCGGGTTGGGCGCCGGGTCGCGGGGCGGGGTGGACCGATCACTCATGCCGACGTCCCACCATGCCCGACGCCGGTGTGCGGCCCGATCGCGTTGAGCCCGACGGTCCGCTCGCTACGCTCGCTCACCGGTCCGACTCTATCGGGCCGTCCGGCGTGGGGCGCAGCTCCCGGGCCGCCGAGGCCAGCGGCTCCCGGTCGAGCAGGTCGGCCAGCGGGCCGTACCCGGGAAGCTGCCCGTGCGGTTCGAGATCCAGCCACGGTCGGAGCACGAACGCCCGCAGGTGGGCCCGGGGATGCGGCAGGGTCAGTTCCGGGTCGTCGCTCAGCACCGGCTCGCCGTCCGGTCCCCATACGGCGATGACGTCGACGTCCAGGGTCCGCGGTCCGAACCGGCGGTCGGGATCCCGCCGCCGGCCCGCGGCCGACTCCAGCTCGCGGGCCCGGTCAAGCCAGTCACCCGGGCCGGCCACCGGGGCGGCGACCAGCAGGGCGACGTTGAGGTACGCCGGTTGGTCGGTGTCGCCCCAGGGTGGGGTCTCGTACACCGGCGACGCCGCCAGCAGCACGTCGCGCAGGCCCGTCGTGGCGATCCGCAGGTGACCGAGCCGGTCGCCCAGGTTGCTGCCCACCGACAGCAGGGCCCGGGTCATCGCCCCGGCTCCTCGTCGGGCGCCGGATCGGCGGCCCGGCGCTCCCCCTCGGCGGTTCGCGGATCCCCCTCGGCGGCCCGGCGCTCCCCCTCGGCGGCGTCCCCGGTGCGCCGCTGCCGCCCCCGGGAGACGGTGACCGCGACATCGGCGAACTCATATGGAATAGGTGCCTGCGGCTTGTGGACCGTCACCTCGGCGCCGACCACCCGGTCGTCGGCGAGGCAGGCCTCGGCGAGCCGTTCGGCCAGCGTCTCGATCAGGTTGACCGGCTCGCCACCGACGATGTCCACGAGCCGCCGCGCCAACTCGCCGTAGTGGACGGTGTCGGCAACGTCGTCGGTCCGGGCCGCCGGGGCCAGATCCAGGAGCAGGCGTACGTCCACCACGAACTCCTGGCCGCGTTCGCGTTCGAAGTCGTAGACGCCGTGCCGACCCCGGGCGCGCAGGCCGGTGAGCACGATCGCGTCCCGCGGCACCGCCGTCACCCCGCACCCCCGGCGCCGCCGGGAGGCAGACTCGGACCGCCGCCGGGAAGCAGGCTCGGACCGCCGCCGGGGAAATGCTCGGGACCGGCCGGGCCGCCGGTCCCGTCGGGTACCAACCGCGGCCGACCACTGGCCTGCCAGACCGCCAGCGCGTCCGCGGTGTCCCGGACGTCGTGAACCCGGACCCCCCAGGCGCCGGCGGCCACCGCGAGCACGCTGGTCGCGATGGTCGCGGCCGCACGTTCGTCGACCGGCCTGGGCGTACCGTCCGGCCCGGCGAGCAGGCGACCCAGATAGGACTTGCGGCTCGCCCCGAACAGCAGCGGAAAGCCGAGGTCGAGCAGTTCGGCCAGCCGGGCCGTGAGGGCCCAGTTGTCCTCGGCCGCCTTCGCGAAGCCGAGACCGGGATCGATGATGATCCGGTCTGCCGGCACCCCGGCACCGGTCGCGGCGTCGATCCGTCGGGCCAGTTCGGCCTTCACGTCCGCGACCACGTCGGTGTAGCGGGCCAGTTCGTTCATCCGGCGCGAGTGCCCTCGCCAGTGCATGAGAACCCAGGGGCAGCCCGCCGCCGCGACCACCCGGGCCATGTCGGGGTCCGCGAGCCCGCCGGACACGTCGTTGACCACCGTCGCACCCGCCGCCAGGGCGGCCTCGGCGACGGCCGCCCGAGTGGTGTCGATGCTCATCGGTACGCCCGCGTCGGCCAGCGCGCGCACCACCGGAAGCACCCGGGTCAGCTCGGTGTCCACGTCGATCCGATCGGCCCCCGGCCGGGTCGACTCGCCACCCACATCGACCAACCCGGCGCCGTCGGCGTACATCCGCCGGCCGTGGTCGACCGCGGTCGCCAGGTCGGCGTAGCGGCCACCGTCGGAGAAGGAGTCGGGCGTGACGTTGAGGACACCCATCACCACCGGCTGGCCGGAACGTAGCAGTTCGGTCACGTCTCCAGACGGTACCGACCGCGGGTCCTCGCACGTCGAACCGGGCTCATAGTACAGGTGTACGATGAACCGGTCAGTCCGCGCGATCGGGCACTCCGGTCACGCCTTGTTAGAGAAAGGGGCGGGCCGTACGCTGTGCAGTTGCGAGGCATCCAGACGGCGAAGCTGAAGGGAACGGGCCAAAGTATCCACAACACGCCCAAAACTCGTCACTGCTCGTTGCGGGCAGGGAACGTTGGGTCCACCAGGACCGGCAGATCCGGCGTTTTCCAGCCCCTCTGACAACCGCAGTGCGGCTTCGCCGGCCGCGCCTTGGGGAGGTATCGGATGATCGCCACGGAACTCGTGGAACTGGTGTGGAGCGGAGGCGGCCACGCCCTGCACGCGATGACCCAGGCCGCCGCGGCGGCGCCCGAGCCCAAGGGCACAATCAACACCGAGAACGTCGTCACCTTCTTCGCCAGCAAGATCGCCCCGATCCTGCTGGCCGTGCTCGGGGTCATCTTCATCGGACGGGCGAGCCGGGGTGAGATATCCAAGGTGCTGACCAGCTCCGCCATCGCGATCGTGGGGCTGGCGTTCATCGCCGGCGCCGCCACACTGTTCTTCGTCGGTGACTACCTGATCAACCTGATCTTCCAGTAGGCCGGGCTCGACATGCGGCTGCGCACCGACGACGACATCTACCGGGCCCGCCTGGTCTACCTCGGCCCGCCCGGCTACACCCTGCCGGTCCACCTGCCCTACGCCCAGTACGGGCTCTTCATGTTGCTCGTACCGCTGTACGTGTTCATCCACTGGTTGTTCACACTCGAAGTCGATCTCTTCCCCGCCTGGGAGATCGCCCTCGCGATCGTCAGCACATCGTTCGTGTTCCGGTACGTCGATCCGGACCGGCCGGCCCGCACAGTGATCCGTACCGCGCTCACCGACTGGCGTCGTACCCGCGAGCCCGCCGTCGAGCAGCGCGACCCCCGACTCGTCGCCACCCGCATCCGGGTTCGGGAGGAACTGGTATGAGCGTGTCGCGCGGGCGGTTCGACCGGACCGCCACACCGGACCCTCGATCGGGTCACCCGCACGTCCCGGTCCGGGCCGGCGGCGCCGGCCACCGGACGAGCTCCACCGGACCATCCGCGAGCACCTACCCGGACGAGGCGACGGGATGAACCCCTCCTCCTCGCCGGGCTTCCACCGTCCGGCGTCATCGCCGGCCGACCCAGAAGGTAACGGTGTGCGACCGATCGATTACGACGACAGTGATGGCGTGGACGAGGAATCGCTCGACCCGGCCCTGGTGACCAGCCCCGGAAAGGGCACCGTGGCACGGTTCAGGCCGCCGCAGCCGGTCCGCCGTCGCACCGGACCTTCCGGCCATCGGCCGGGCTCGGCCGAACACCCCGACATCGACTCCCCGTTCCTCGACCTGTTCGGCGGCGCCGCTCCGGGCCGCCGGGCCACCCCGGCACCGCCCACCCCGCCACAGCAGCGTCCGGCCGAGCCGTCCGGTCAACGGGTCACCGGACCCGCGTCGGCCAACGGGCGGACCGGCTCGGCAGCGACCTCTCCGGCGAGCACGCCGGAGGCGGCGTCGCCTCGGGCGGGGAGCACGCCCAGACCGGCACCGGCACCGCGACGCGCCGAGCCGGACCCCCGAACCGCCGACCGCCACCGCACCGAGCACCGGCCGGTTGCCGCCGATCCCGACCGGGTCGACGGACCGGCCACCGTGGACCCACGGTCCAGCATCCGGTCGTCGAACGGTCCGATCGGATCCGCCGACCCCGCCGACACCCGGCGGCCGGAGTCCGACGCCCCGCGGGTCCCCGCGTACGTCGAACGGTCCTCCGTCGAGGCCACCCCGCCGGCACCCGGCGGCCGGGGGCGGCCGACCCGGGACGAGCCGACCCGGGCGGCCCTCGGCGGTACCGAGCGAGCGGCGATCGGCCCCGCCGCCCGGACCACCCACCGAGCCGGCCCGGCGGGCACCGCCGAAGATCCCCGGGGAACCGTCGCCCCCGACCGCTCCGATCGGTCCGGCGCACCGACCCGACCCGCGCCGTCGATCGGTGCCGCGGACCCGGCGTCCGCACCCCGCGGGACCGGGCCGGCAAGGCCCGACCGGACCCGCGAGCAGTCCGGACAGACCCCCGCCGAGTCGACCGGACAGTCCCGCGCGGAGAAGAGCGGGCGGTCCCGCACCGAGCAGACCGGGCGGCAGCCACGTCGCCAGCGGACCGCCAAGCCCCAGCCGGCACGCGCTCCCAAGATCAAATTTGGTGATCGTGACCCGTCGGTCGAGTTGGCCATCACCGAGATCGCCGGGCACCTGACCTTCACCCCCAACACCGTCACCGCCTGGTACTGGCTGCCGGAGGTCCGCTGGGCGTTCCGGCCGGACGCCGAACGCGAGGCGCTGCTCTCGGCCATTTCCGAGCAGTACGCCGGGCTCGCCGGTTTCCGGCTGCACCTGCGCCGCACCACCCGGCCGTTCCCCGCCGACGAGTGGGCCCGGACCCTGGACGCACACACCGCCCGTCCGTTGCCCACGGTGCGGGACGGCACCAGTTGGGCCGACCATCTCGTCGCCGCCCAACGGCACCTACTGGCGGTGAACCACGCCGAGGGGCAGACGTACCTGGGCGTGACGTTCGCCCGCCGTTCCATGGGCGACTCGCTCGTCGAACGGGTGCTCCGGACCTTCGGCCGGGGAGTCGCGGACGCCGAGCGCCGCAAGCTGGGCCGGACCGTCGAGCAGTTCGACGAGGTGCTCGGCGCGTTCGGGATGCGCGGCCGACGGGTCACCGCCGGGGAGTTGGAATGGCTGCTCTACCGCTCGGTGGCACTCTGCATGGCGCCGCCGACCACGCTCTCCCCGGTCTCCGGGGGGCACTGGGAACGCGGTGACCTGCTGGCGCTGACCGAGCAGGTCGAACGGTACCGAACGCCGTACGGCTCAACCGTCAAGCTGGTCAACCGGATGACCGGCGAGGAACGGCACGTCGCCGTCCTGGCCGTCGGCCGGATGGAGCCGCTGGAAATCCCCGAACGGCACGAGCCCTGGCTGCACTTCCACGAGCGGTTGCCCTGG
The DNA here is from genome assembly GCF_055793945.1 of Plantactinospora sp. A48. Classification (NCBI taxonomy): domain Bacteria; kingdom Bacillati; phylum Actinomycetota; class Actinomycetes; order Micromonosporales; family Micromonosporaceae; genus Plantactinospora; species Plantactinospora sp. A48. The sequence continues at coordinate 12,102 of NZ_JBTIXF010000026.1, forward strand.
CCGATGGAACTGTCCAGCCGGATCGACCTGCTCGGCCCCGGCGACTCGTTCCGCAACCTCGAACACCGGCTACGCATGATCCGGTCCCAGCAGCTCGACTACGCGCAGCACGGCATGGACGCCCCGCCCGAGCTCGAACGGCTCGCCAAACGAGCGCTGGTGATCGGTGACGAGATGACCACCGGCCTGCCGGTGGAGTCGGCGCGCGCACACGGCTGGCACCGGATCGCGGTGGGTGGTCGCAACCGCGAGGAATGTCTGGAGCGGGCCCGCCGGCTGATCCAGCTCTACTCCCGGGAACTGCGGGTCTCCCTGCAACACCCGAAGAACCAGGACTGGCTGGCCCGGGAGTTCATCCCGGGCGAACCGGTGGCGAACACCGGCTACGTCCGCCGGATGCCGGTCAAGCTGCTCGCCGCGGCTCTACCCCAGGCGGCGTCCACGGTCGGCGACCGACGGGGCGACCTGATCGGGCGGACCGCCGGCACCTGCCGCCGGCCGGTCTTCCTCGACCTGCACTTCCCGATGGAGGTACGCGAGCGCTCCGGCCTGGCGGTGTTCGTCGCCGAGCCCGGCGGCGGCAAGTCGACCCTGCTCGGCGCGCTCGGCTATCTGGCGGCCCGCCGGGGGGTCCAGGTGACCCTGCTCGACCCCTCGGGGCCGCTCGCCCGGCTCTGTTCGATGCCGGAACTGCGGCCGTACTCCCGGGTGCTCAACCTCACCGGTTCCGAGCAGGGCACCCTTGCGCCGTACTCGCTGATTCCGACGCCGCTGCGCACCGAGTTCCCCGGCGGGGCCGGTGGGGACCGCGAGTACGAGATCGCGGTGTCCAACGCCCGCGCCGAGCGCCGGATGCTGGTGCAGGACATCTGCATGATGCTGGTGCCGCCGCAGGTGGCCCGGGAGGCGTCCACCGCCACCCTGCTGCGGCACGCGGTCCGGCAGGTACCGGCCGAGGAAACCTCCCGGCTGGACGACGTGGTGGCCTGCCTGGCCGGCCTGGACGACCACGACGGCAAGGAACTGGCCAACCTGCTGTTGGACACCGCGGAGATGCCGCTGGCCCTGCTGTTCTTCGGCCGGCCGCCGGAGGGCCTGCTGGGCGCCGACGCCGCGCTCACAGTGATCACCATGGCCGGCCTCCGACTGCCCGACCTGAAGATCGAACGCGAATACTGGTCCGCCGAGGAGGCGTTGGCGTTGCCGATGCTCCACACCGCTCACCGGCTCGCGGTACGACGCTGCTACGGCGGGTCGATGTCGGCCCGGAAGCTGGTGGGCCTCGACGAGGCGCACTTCATGGAGGGCTGGCGCTCCGGACGATCCTTCCTGGTCCGGCTCGCCCGCGACTCCCGCAAGTGGAACCTCGCCGCACTGGTCTCGTCGCAGAACCCCAAGGACATCCTCGGACTCGACGTCCAGAACCTCGTCTCCACCGTCTTCGTCGGCCGGATCGCCGAGGACGAGGAGATCGCCTCCGAGGCGCTCCGCCTGCTTCGCGTACCGGTCAACGACGGCTACGAGGCCACCCTGGCCTCGCTGTCCGCCGTGGACACCGCGTCGGCGGACCGGCTCGGCTTCCGCGAGTTCGTGATGCGCGACGTCGACGGCCGCGTACAGAAGGTCCGGGTCGATGTCTCCTACGTCCCCGGACTGCTGGAACACCTCGACACCACACCGGCCGCCGCGGCGTCCACCGTGGGCCAGTTGCCAGCCAGCATCAGCGATCCGGAGGCGTGACATGGCACGGCGGGCTGTCGGGACGATCCTCGCCATGGGTGTGTTCGCCCTGGCCTCGTTTGCCTGGTCGGTGCCGGGGGCACGCCCGGCGTCCGCCGCGCCGGCTGGTGCGGTCCTGGCCGAGCCGACCCCCGCGGACCTGTGCACAACCGAGGAATGGCAGGCGGACTGGCGCGCCTGCGTGAAGAAGCTCACCGATGCCGGCAAGCAGGCCGTCACCTGCGACGACACGCCGGTGCCGGGGGCGCCGGACTCCGGACTGGCCGGCTGGTTCGCCAGCCGGCCCGATTCGGCCAAGGAGCCCGGACCGCAGGGTCTCTACAGCACGTACGGCTACGCCGGCTACAGCTACAGCACCTACCGGGTGGACGGCGGTTGTGGCTCCACGCTGATCCATCCCGACTACCGGTTCACCACCACAGTGGCGAACGGGGAGCTGATGATGGCCACCGCGGTGATCGGCGCGTCCAACGCGCTGCGCGAGCGGGCCTGGGCGCCCAAGGAGATGTGGGGCTGGGCCGACCCGCTGGTCGAGCAGGCCACCAAGGCCGTCTACCAGAAGGTCTTCAGCGTCTTCGGCATCATCACCCTGTGCGTCGTCGGCGTATACCTGCTCTGGCGTTCCCGGCAGTCGGACATGAGCGACGCGATGACCACGGCCGGCTGGGCCGTGCTGGTCATGGTCGCGGTCACCGCGCTGGCGGCCTGGCCGGTGCGCTCGGCGAACCTCGCCGACAACACGCTGGTGACCTCGCTCGCCGTGGTACACGACGCCGTGGGCCCACGGTCCCAGGACATTCCGCCGGACAAGTGCGCGTTGCCCAATCCCGAGGCGTGCAAGGATCACCGGCCGCCGGCGGTGCGGGCCAGCGACACCGCCACCGAGACCATGCTCTACCGGAACTGGCTGCGCGGCGCGCTCGGCTCCGCCGACAGCGAGACCGCGAAGAAGTACGGCCGGGCGCTCTACGACGCCAAGTCGCTCTCCTGGGAAGAGGCGGAGAAGATACGGAGCAATCCAGCCACCCGGGACGCCACCATAAAGGCCAAACAGCTGCAGTGGACCGCGGTGGCCGATCAGGTCCAGAAGGAGGACCCGGAGGCGTACGAATACCTCAAGGGCACCCAGGACATGGACCGGATCGGGGCCGCCTTCATCGCGCTGCTCGCCTCGGTGCTGTTCGCGATGTTCGACCTTACCGCCTCGCTGCTGGTGTTGCTGGGCTTCCTGATCTTCCGATGGGCCGTGATCGCGGCACCCATCCTGGGCACCGTGGGGCTGCTCCGGCCGGCGAGCGCGGGCCTGCGGCGGCTGGCCAACGCGGTGGTGGCGGCGGTCTTCAACATCGCCATCTTCGGTACCGGTGCGGCGGTCTACCTGTTCGCCGTCGATCTGGTGATGAGCACTCCCACGCTGCCCGGCTGGCTGCAGGTGGTGCTGGTCTGGTTGTGCGGGGTGGTCGGCTGGCTGCTGCTGCGCCCCTACCGGCGGATCACCCAGCTCGGTGGCAAGGACAACACCGAGGCGGTCAGCTCGGCCGGTTCGTGGCACCGCCGATTCTTCCGGGACATGCGTGAAGCGGCCCGGCTGGACGTGGTGGAGCCCGGAGGCACCGTGGAGCCGAGGGGCGGTCGTCGCCAGCGGGTGATGGTTGAGCAGACCAGCCTGCGTCCCGAGGCCCGCCTGGAGGATGTGCCGGTCGCCGCGCCGACAGCGCCCGACCGTGAATCACCGGGTGACGCCACCACTCCGGTCGCCACGCCCGGCCGGGATCGCGGATCCGTCCCGCCCCCCTCGCGCCGTCGCCGGCCGACCGAGTGGACCGAGCCGGACGTACCGGACCCGGCGCCCTCGTACGCGGTCTACCGGCCGGACTCCGCCAGCCGACCGGTGGTCCAGGATGTCCCGCGGATTCGTTCCGAGGCAAGGTGAGGCGTGGTGAGAGCCGTGCAGCGCGCCATCGCCTTCCTACTGACCCGGGCCCTCCGGTCACGGCTGGGTGCCGCGGTGGTGCTCGCCGTGGTGATTCTCGGCATCGTGGGCGCGGCCCGGTTGGTCTCCGGGCCGGACACCGGTTCTCACTTGATGGGTGAGCCGCGGGGCACGATCAGCGCGGCCGACCCGACCGCCGGTAACGACGGGCTGGCCGCCGACGACCAGCCCGCGTCGCCCCGGACCAGCCCAGGCGCGGATCCTCCGGACGTCGTGGCCCGCGCCTTCGCCACCGCCTGGCTGGATCGGGACAGGCCCGCCGCGCGGTGGTACGCGGCCCTCGCGCCGAGGGCCACGGCCACACTCGCGAAACAGCTGTCCGATGTGGACCCGGCAGCCGTTCCGGCACGTCAGATCACCGGCCAGACCGTGCTGACCCCACAGACCGCCGACCTGGCCGAGGTGAGCCTGCCGGTCGACACCGGAACGCTGCGCCTTCAACTGGTCGGAACCGGCGGGACCTGGCTGGTCGACGAAATCGACTGGGAGCGGTCGTGACCGCGCCGGACGACGGACCGGTCACCCCCCCCGTCCGTGGGCCGCGCCGGCTGGTGACCCTGACGATTGCCAGCACCATCGCACTCGTCCTGCTCTGCTGCGTGGGCGGCGCCGGTGCCTTCCTGCTCACCAGCCTCGGCGGAGACGAGGACCCGGCAAAAACGCTGGCGGCCGACGCCTGCGGTCAGGGTCAGCCGGTCGCTGCGGATGGCCCGATGCCACGGGTGCAGAACTTCGGTGCCAGTCAGCTACGCAACGCGTCGGTCATCATCGCGGTCGGCCGGCAGATGAAGGTGCCACCCCGTGGCTGGGTCATCGCGGTGGCCACCGCCATCCAGGAGTCCCGGCTGTCGAACCTGCCCTACCTGGGCGCCGGCAACGACCACGATTCACTGGGTCTCTTCCAGCAACGTCCCAGCCAGGGTTGGGGCACTCCGGCCCAGGTGCGCGATCCGGCCTACGCTGCCCGCAAGTTCTACGAGCGGCTGGTCAGGGTGAACGGCTGGGAACACCTGGCCCTGACCGACGCCGCCCAGCGGGTCCAGCGCAGCGCGTTCCCGAACGCGTACGCCAAGCACGAGCCGACCGCCACGGAAATCGTCAACCGGCTGGCCGACGGGGCCGCCCGGTCGCTCGGCTCCGCCACGTCGCCGCGCTGCACCTCGACCGGTGAGACAGCCGCGTCCGGCTGGACGGATCCGGTACACGCCAAGGTTGGTTCGGGTTTCCGCACGGCCGACCGGCCGGCGCATGACGGGGTGGACCTGATCGTCGCCCGTGGAACCGAAATCCACGCCGCGGCGGCCGGCCGGGTGCTGGTCGCCCGGTGTGACATCGACCATCGGGGGCGGCGGAACTGCGATGTGGACGGTTATCCGGGCAAGGGTGGCTGTGGTTGGTTCGTCGACATTCTGCATGCCGGCGGAGTGATCACCCGGTACTGCCACATGGTGCGGGCACCATTCGTCCGGCCAGGCCAGCGGGTCGAAGCCGGGCAGGTGATCGGGAAGGTCGGCACCAGCGGCAACTCCTCCGGCCCGCACCTGCACTTCGAGGTCCATCTGAATGGCCTGCGGGCCCGGGCCGGTGCCGTCAACCCGCTGCCGTTCATGCGGGACCATGGCGTACCGCTCGGGGGCAAGGCGTGAGGTGGCACCGCGCGCGATGAGTCGCGAACCGATGCCCGACCCGTTCGCCGGCGAACCGGACTGGGCCCCACTACCGCCCCGACCCGTGGTGCTGGTGCCGGCGACCGGGCGGCTCGACCTGCGCGGACAGCGCATCCGGGTGGGGTTGCCCGGTCTCGGCTGGCGGGCCGATCTGCGGGCCGACGACCGGGTGGTGCAGGGCAGCCGCACCTACGTGCCGGTCATCCCGGAGCATGAGTGGTACCGCGCCGAGGCCGAGCAGACCGAGGTGTTCGCGCCACTGGTGCCCGCCGAACGGGTCTGGGTGGAGTCGCTCGGCGACCGGACCGCTGGTGCACGCGGCCCGACCGACGTGCTGGCCCGGCTCGTCTCGCTGGATGCCCCGAGCCATCCCGGCCCGGTGCCGGTGGTCGGGGTCGACTCCGTCTCGGGGCGGCGGGTCGTCGAGGTGATCGACGGGGTGGAACGACGCGACCTACGCGCGGTCACCGAGTTGCACACCAGTGCCGACGGTGACATCTGCGTCCGGGTCACCACCGAGGTGGAGTGGTATCGCTGGGCTTGGAGCGGGCAGTCACCGAAGACCCAGGAAGTTCCGGTGCATCTGCTCTGGGTGGAGTAGCTCAGCCCACCCGCTCGGCGCCGCACACCCGCCAGCCGTCCGCTTGAATCACCGATATTCGCCAAGGCTGGCTCTCGCGCTGGCTGTAGTCCTCGACGAGAGCGGAAAGTGTCAATTGCACAGCGACTGTCGCGCCAGAACCAGTCTTCTCAACGTTCAAACTTCCCCAGCTGACGCTCAGATCCGCCGAGTACTTCTTCTCCCGCATATCGATGTCAGCGCGCAGATCACTGAACGCCGTCAACATCGGTCTATTACAGACGTACTGCTTTGACCGGATATCGTTACGATCTACCAGGAATGCTCGAAGATAGTTGTCGACCACGACGTCGGGGGCACTGCGATCGGGCGTGGTGGCGTCGTGATACCACATGACGAAGGCCGTACCGCTGACCAGCACGACGGTGAGCAGCAGGCCGAGAATGGTCCACAGGACCGGTCGATGCCGCCGCCGTACCGACGGAGCGGTCGGGGGCTCCCCGCCGGGCGCCGGATCTGCGGCCGACCGTTGACCGCCGGGCGCCACCACCACGCCACCGGGCCGGTCGGCGGGGCCAGCGGGCGGCTGGGCAGCGACCCCCGGCGCGGTCGCGCGAGCATCCGTTGCCGGGGCCGATTCTCCCGCCGGGCCCTGGCCGGGAGCCACCGTCTCCGGTACATCCTGGTCTGGACGACTCCGTTGGGCCGGTACGCGAGAGGTCTGGGAACCGGCGGGCGGCGGCACTGATTCCACCCCCTGAGGCTAGCGGGCACCGAACGTTCACCCAATAGGGCAAGGTCTCGGTTCCATCACCTCTGGTGACCACTGTGTCACCCAAAGCTGCAGTCACCTGGAATGGTCTCGGGTTGGCCACCGGCACGGCTGCCACCGGGCCGCCCGACAGCGGGTCATCGGGCCAACAGCAAGCCACCGGACCACCGGACCCCCGGACAGGGAGCGGAAATCACCTGAGGATCGATCGGCACGCCGAGCCCGAGCCCGGCGGCTTGATGATCACCTTCCGTCAGCCGAAGATCACCGAAGGTGGACGACAGGTCTCTCCGATCAACCTAGTGTGACCAGGTGCGAACCCGCCGCGCTGTCGGTGTCGCGCGTCCCCGAAAGTGTGCCCGGCCTGGGTTACCGTCCATGAATCCGATCCGTCCAGTCGACCCGGTCGGGGGAAAGGCGGATTCGTTTGGCCAGTTTGAAGGCGCGTATCGCCCGGGCGGCGGCGCTGCACCGCCAGGCCGCGGCGACGGCCGGCGCGATCGCCGCGGCGCTGGATGCCGCCCGGCCGGCGGCGGCCGACGAACGCGAGCAGCGCGACCTGGCCAGAGCGCTGACGGCCGCCGCGGATTCGCTGACGCCCGGTTGGCTGGGCGCCGACCTCTCCCAGGGCCCGCCGGACACCGATGCGGAGCCTGAGCGGGCTCCCCGGTACGTACGGCTCGGCCTGGCCGAACCGTCGACCGACGTGTGGTTCCCGGTGGTCGTACCCCTGCTCGGTACGGGTCACCTCACGCTCGACACGGACGCCCGGAATCCTCGGGTGGCGGGGCTGCTCCGCTGCCTGCTGCTCCGGCTGCTGGCGGCGGCGCCGGTGGGGTCACTGCTGGTCCGCGCGGTGGCCGGCGCTGGTACGACGAGGGTGTTCAGCCCGTTCGCCGCGCTCGGCGACGCGGGCCTGTTCCCCCCACCGGCCACCGACCGGGCCGGGTTGCTGGCGGTACTCGCCGAGGCTGAGCGCTGGGTACGACCGGAGTCCTCGACCACGAGCCGGATTCGGCGCCGGGACCGGAATCTCCTAGTGGTGGTGGCCGCACTTCCGGAGGCGGTCGAACCGGCCGATCTGGCCCGGCTCGTGACGCTGGCCGAGGAGGGCGTGCCCGCGGGCCTGCACCTGATCGTGGCCGGTTGGCCGACGGAACCGCTCCGGGTGGCGGCGCCCGATGGCCCGCTGGAGCCGTTCCGCCGACCCACGCCCGCGGTGCCGTTCCCGCGGGAGCTCGGCGGGGGAACCTGGCCGACCACCTCACCCCGGCCGCCGGCCGGTTCGGTGGCCGTCGCGTCGGCTCCCGGCGGCTTGTCACTGTCCGGACCGCTCGCCGATCGGGCACCACGGCCGGTGGCGGTCCCCGGCGGTACGGTGCCACCGCCGCTGGTGCCCGCCACCATGGTCTCGGTACGGCAGGCGTACGCGCTGGTCGGTGATCCCCCCGGTGCCTCGCTCGGCGGTCGGGGACCGCGACCGAGCGCCACCGGACTGGACTGTCCGGTGTTGCTCGACGGGAACCCGTCGGTCGAGCTGGTGGATCGGGTCTGCCAGGAGTTGGTCCGACGGTCCGCGGTGGGCTGTCGGCCACGGCTGCGGGACCTGTTACCGGAGAGCCGGGACTACTGGACCGAGGACGCGGCCGAGGGCCTGACCACCGTGGTGGGGCACGACGGGGACACCCCGGTTACTCTCCGGTTCTCGGAGCTGACGCCGCACTGGCTGGTGGCCGGCCGGGCGGGCTCGGGCACCAGCGCGTTCCTGACGAACGTGCTGCACGGGCTGTGCGCCCGGTACCGGCCGGAGTCGCTGCACGTCCACCTGCTCTCGGTTCGTCCCGGAGCGGCTTTCCCGGAGTTCCTGCCGTCGGAGCGGAACCGGTCCTGGCTGCCGCACGTACGGACCGCCGGTGTGGCGGCGGACCGGGAGTACGCGCTGACGCTGCTACGCGAACTGGACGCCGAGTTGAGCCGGCGGGTGACCCGGTTCGAAGGGGCCGGGGCGACCCGGCTGGCCGAGTTGCCCGGTCCTGATCGACCCCCACGGGTGCTCTGCGTGGCCGACGGGGCGCCCGCGCTGCTCGCCGCGCCGGATCGGTCCAGCCGGGAGACAGCCCGGTTGCTTGAGTCGGTGGCGCGGCGAGGACGCTCGTACGGGGTGCATCTGGTGCTGCTGGGGCGGCCCGCGGAGGCCCCCGACGGCGCGTACCCGGAGCAGCTTTTGGGCCAGTTCCCGGTCCGGGTCGCCCTGCCGGGTGGCGGGGATGTGCTCGAACCGACGAACGATTCGGCGGCCGGGCTGCCGCTGGGTGCCGCCGTGGTGAACACGGCGGGCGGCCTGGGCGGCCCACGCGGGGCCACCCGGGGACACGAGCGGGTGGTGCGCTTCCCGGATCCGGCGGCCGACGCGCCGGACCGGGACGAGTTGCGCAACCGGCTCTGGCTGGCCCGCCCCGATCCGGACGGTCCGCCGGTGTTCGACGGTGCCGCGCCGGTGGCGCTGGCGGATGATCCGACTTACCGGTCGATCGTCGTCGCGGGGTCGGGACCGCCGGTGGTGCTGCTTGGGCGGGCGGTGGACGCCACCAGGACGACCGCGGCCTTTCCGCTGGGCGAGGCACCGGGGCGGCATCTGGCCGTCGTGGGCCGGTCGGCCGCGGGGGCGGCGGTGCTCGCGGCGGGTGTCCGCAGCGTGGCCGCCGCGCATCCGCCCGGCACCGCCCGGTTCGCGCTGGCCACCCTGGTCCCGGAGGCGCAGACCGTGGCCGAGGCGCTCGTGGTGGACCTGCGGGACCGGCACGAGGTGGACGTGTTGGACGCGACCGGCCTGGCCAAGGAGCTGGAGGACGACCGGCCCGGATATCTCGTGGTCTTCGGCATGGACGTGGTCACGCCGGCCGATCTGCCGCCCGAGGTGATCCGGGCGGCCCTTCTGGCGGGTCCGGCGCGTGGTTCCCACCTGCTGTCCTGGTGGCGTCGTACCCGCCGGCTGGTCGAGCTGGCCGGTGACGGTTCCCTCGCCGACTACGTCGCCGGGGTGCTGCTGTTGGACCTGCCTCCGATCGAGGCGGAGTACCTGCTGGGCCGGGACGCCGACTGGCGGCCCCGACCGGACCGGGCGACGCTGGCGGACCGGGCCGCCGGGACGTCCGCCCTGATCGTGCCGTTCGGAGGCACCCGATGACCGACGAGGACGCCTGGCAGCGGTACGTGGCGGCGGCGCAGCGGCTGGACGCGGTGCGGCGGGACGCGGCGACCGTGGCCGACGAGCGGGCGGGCACCCTGGCGACCGCCCGGGACCAGCTCACGGCGGTACGTGACCGGTTGGATCCGCAGCGGGCCCGGTTGCGCGAGTCCGGCGTTCCGGAGGTGGACCTGCTGCCGTCTCCGCCGGAGACCGCCCTGGCCGTCCGGGCGGCCGGGCGCGATCCGGGCACCTGGGCCCTGGCACTTCAGGAGGCGGCGGCGAACGCCGACACCGCCGAGGCGCTGCTGACCGGGGCCCGCCGGCCCTGGTGGAGTGGCGGCCGCCAGGCCTGGTGGAGTGCCGGTGGACGCCGACGGTCCCCGCTGGTCCCGGTGACGGTGTTGCTCGCCACGCTGGCCGGTGTCCTGGGTCTGCTGGTCTATCTGCTGATGTGACGCCGGGACCCGTCCTGACGCCGCTGCTCGTCCGACGCGGAGACCGGCGGGTCAGGGGCGCCGGATCAGGCTCATCGCCTCGGCCCGCGACTTGGCGTCGCGTTGCAGCACTCCGCGCACGGCCGAGGTGATGGTCTGGGCGCCCGCCTTCTGGATGCCGCGCATCGCCATGCACATGTGTTCGCATTCCAGCACCACGATCACGCCGCGCGGTGCCAGCTTGGCCATCAGCAGGTCCGCGATCTGCGCGGTGAGTCGTTCCTGGACCTGCGGCCGTCGGGCGAACACCTCGACAAGCCGGGCCAGCTTGGACAGGCCGGTGATCCGCCCGTCGGGTCCGGGGATGTAACCGATGTGCGCGACCCCGTGGAACGGCAGCAGGTGGTGCTCGCACAGGCTCATCACGTCGATGTCCCGCACCACCACGAGTTCCTCGTGGTTGGCTTCGAAGGTGGTGCTGAGCACCTGTCCCGGGTCCACCCGGAGGCCGGCGAACAGTTCCGCGTACGCCCGGGCCACCCGGGCCGGGGTCTGGATCAGGCCGTCCCGGTCCGGATCCTCGCCGATGGCCACGAGGATCTCCCGGACCGCCTTCTCGATCCGGGCCAGGTCGACGACCTGCTCGACCGGCTGTCCGGAGAGTCGACCGTTGATCAGCCGGGCCGCGAGAGAGTTAAGAGTGTTGTCGCCGTCCGGCTCCGTGCGGGAACCGGACGGCGACGTCCCGTTATCCGCGGCCCGGTCAGCCGCGGCGCTCAGTGTGATCCGTCCGTGTTCGACGTCGTGCCGGTGCCTCCACCGACCGTCGCCTCGGCACCGTCGGCCTGGGCCTGCGCCTTCAGCTTCTCCCGCTCGCTCGGCGTGAGCACCGGGGGCTCGGTGGAGGGCTGCCGCTTGCCGAAGCCGTTGTACGGCGCCATCGGCGGCCGCTTCACCACCCGTGCGCAGATCCGGGCCATGTCCGCGGTGGACAGGGTCTCCTTCTCCATCAGTTCCAGCACGATGCTGTCCAGGACATCCCGGTACTCCACCAGGATCTCCCAGGCCTCGTCATGGGCCAGCTCGATGAGCGCCCGCATCTCGCCGTCGATCTCGGCGGCCACCACGTCCGAGTAGTCCCGTTCGTGGCCCATGTTGCGGCCGAGGAACGGCTCGTCGCCCGCGGTGCCGTACTTGATCGCGCCGAGTTTCGAGCTCATGCCGTACTGGGTGATCATCGCCCGGGCGAGCGCGGTCGCCTTCTCGATGTCGTTGCCCGCGCCGGTGGTGGGCTCGTGGAAGACCAGTTCCTCGGCCGCCCGGCCACCCAGGGCGTACGCGAGCGTGTCGATCATCTCGGCCCGGGTCTGGGTGTACTTGTCCTCGGTGGGCAGCGTGAGGGTGTGGCCCAGCGAGCGGCCCCGGGACAGGATCGTCACCTTGTGCACCGGCGCCGAGTGCGGCAGCGCCCAGGCGACCAGCGCGTGCCCACCCTCGTGGTACGCGGTGATCTTCTTCTCGTGGTCGCTCATCACCCGGGTACGTCGCTGCGGGCCGGCGATGACCCGGTCGATCGACTCCTCGAGCGCGTCGTTCGAGATCGCCCGCTTCTCCGCACGCGCGGTCAGCAGGGCCGCCTCGTTGATCACGTTGGCCAGGTCGGCACCGCTGAACCCGGGGGTCCGCCGGGCCACCGAGTCGAGGTCGACGTCCGGGGTGAACGGCTTGCCCTTGGCGTGGACCCGGAGGATCGCCTTGCGTCCCTCCATGTCCGGCGCGTCCACCGGGATCTGCCGGTCGAACCGGCCCGGCCGCAGCAGCGCCGGGTCGAGGATGTCCGGCCGGTTGGTGGCGGCGATCAGGATGACCCCGCCCTTGGTGTCGAAGCCGTCCATCTCGACCAGCAGCTGGTTGAGGGTCTGCTCCCGCTCGTCGTGGCCGCCACCCATGCCGGCGCCCCGGTGCCGACCGACCGCGTCGATCTCGTCGACGAAGACGATCGCGGGGGCGTTCGACTTGGCCTGCTCGAACAGGTCCCGGACCCGGCTGGCACCGACACCGACGAACATCTCGACGAAGTCGGACCCGGAGATCGAGTAGAACGGCACCCCGGCCTCACCCGCGACCGCGCGGGCCAGCAGCGTCTTACCGGTACCGGGCGGGCCGAACAGCAGTACGCCCTTGGGGATCTTGGCGCCGAGCGCCTGGTACTTGGCCGGGTTCTGCAGGAAGTCCTTGATCTCGTGCAGTTCCTCGACGGCCTCGTCGGCACCGGCCACGTCGGCGAAGGTGGTCTTCGGGGTGTCCTTGGTGATCATCTTGGCCTTGGACTTGCCGAAGTTGAGCACCCGGGAGCCGCCGCCCTGCATCTGCGACATGAAGAACAGCAGCAGGACCAGCAGGAGCGCGATCGGTACCAGGTTGACCAGCAGGCTGAGGAAGATGTTGTCCCCGGACACCTCGGTGTTGACCGGACCGGTGATCCGGTTGTTGGCCTTGGCGTCCTGGATCTGGTTCCAGACCTGGTTGCCGACCTCGTACGGGAACTGGGCCTGGATCTTGTCGGTCTCGGCACCGTCGAACTTCGCCGGCTGCGCCAGATCGATCTTGAGCGTCTGTTCCTTGTCCTGGAACACGACCTTGTCGACCTTGGCGGTGTTCAGCTGGTCGAGCGCGATCGACGTGTCGACCTTGTGGTAGCTCGGACCACCGGTGAACAACTGGGTAAGCGCGACCGCACCGATGATCACCAGGATGATCCAGACCACCGGGCGGCGGAAGAAACGCGTACGTTCCATACTGTTGTCGAGCGCCGTAGCGCCCGGACCCTCCTGATCGACATCCTGACCGTCTGGTTGGATTCCGCCGCGGAAGCGGCGGCCGAGGCCGCCGTGCGGGCCGGCCCCGACACCCGGTGCGGACAGGCCGCGCCGCGGTCATTCGACGGTACACCTTGTGTACGCGCGGCGAGCCCGCGAGCCCACCGGGACCACGTTCACCCGGTCCGTCGTGCCGGCGTGACGCCGGATTGACGCCCGGCGCGCCACCCCGGCCGGTCAACCGGGGCCGAACGCCGGGCGCGGACAGCATCCGCGCCACCACTCCATACCGTAACGGGAATTCCTGAAAGTGCGCTGTACGTACGTTGGTACTTCCGATGCGCGGGACGCCGGATCGCCGATCGGTCAGGATCGGGCGTAGACGTCGGGCTTGAGCACCCCGACGTACGGCACCTCGCGGTACCGCTCGGCGAAGTCCAGGCCGTAGCCGACCACGAACTCGGTCGGGATGTCGAACCCGACGTACTTCACCGGCACCGGCACCTTGACCGCGTCCGGCTTGCGGAACAGCGCCACCACCTCGACGCTGGCGGCCGAGCGCGACTCCAGGTAACGCAGCAACCAGGAGAGGGTCAGACCGGAGTCGACGATGTCCTCCACCACGATCACGTGCCGGCCGGCGATGTCCCGGTCCAGGTCCTTGAGGATGCGGACCACGCCCGACGAGGTGGTCCCCTGCCCGTACGAGGAGATCGCCATGAAGTCCAGCTCCACCGGCGGGCCGTACCGGCCCAGCGCCCGGGCGAAGTCGGCCATGAACATGACCGCCCCCTTGAGCACGCAGACCAGCAGCAGGCCATCCCGCACCGCAGCGTGGTCGGCGGCCACCTGTTTGGCCAGCTCGGACGTCTTGTCGCGGATCTGCGCCTCGGAAATGATCACGTGATCGATGTCGGCGTCGTACCAGGAGCCGTCAGCCATGCTCATAGCCTGCCGTACGCGGTCGGCGTCGCGTCGCCGGGGCGGCACCTTGGTCGGTGGTGACCCGACGGGAGCGCCTCGAACCCACCCTGATGGGCGACCCGACCACCACCGGAGGACCGCCGAGGCGCCCGGTCCGCCGCCGCGCCCGCCCGGTCGCCACCGGACGGCCCGGTCGGCCGGCTCGGGTGGGTCAGTAGCCGACCGCGACGCCGTCGGTCCGGGGCTCGGAACCCGCCACGTAGCCGTCGGCGGCCCGCCAGATCGCCTGGCCGTGCCCGAACACGCCCCGGTCGTCGGCGACGCTCAGCTCGTGCCCCCGGTCCCGCAGCCCGGCGACCAGCTCCGGGCCGTCAGGAGTATCCAACATGATCGACTCGACCTGTACGGCCCGACCGGAGTGCCAGTACCAGCGGGGCCGGTCGAGCGCGGCCTGCGGATCCAGCCCGCGGTCGACGGTCGCTGTCACCAGCTGCACATGGCCCTGGGGCTGCATGTGCCCGCCCATCACCCCGAACGGGCCGACCGGCTCGCCGCCGCGGCTCAGGAAGCCCGGGATGATCGTGTGGAACGGTCGCTTGGCCGGGCCGACCACGTCCGGGTGCGCCGGATCCAGCCGGAACGCCGCGCCCCGGTTCTGCAGCCCGAAGCCGTACCCGGGCAGCACCACGTGCGAGCCGAAGCCGAGGTACGTCGACTGGATCAGGCTCACCATCATCCCGTCGGCGTCGGCCGTGGCCAGGTAGACCGTGCCGCCCCGGGCGGGTTCGCCAGGCACCGGAAGCAGGGCCCGGTCGCCGATCAGCGCCCGGCGCCCGGCCACGTAGTCCGGGTCCAGCAGGTCGGCGGCGGGTACGCGCATCAGCTCCGGGTCGGTGACGTAGGCGTGCGCGTCGGCGAAGCCCAGCTTCACCGCCTCGATCTGCCAGTGTGCCCACTCCGCCGCCGACATCACCGCCGGATCGACCCCGTCGAGGATGGCCAGCGCGAGCAGGGCCGCCACGCCCTGGCCGTTGGGGGGCAACTCCCACACCTCGTGATCGCGGTAGCGCACCCGGAGCGGCTCGACCCAGCTCGACCGGTGCGCCGCCAGGTCGTCCCCGCTGAGCAGACCGCCGGTCCGCGCCGCGTACCCGTGCAGTGCCTCGGCGATCCGGCCCTGGTAGAAGTCCCGGGCCCCGCTGCCGGCGATCCGGCGCAGCGTCTCGGCGGCGGCAGGATTGCGGAACCGCTCACCCGCCCGGGGCGCCCGGCCGCCGTCGACGGTGAACACCCGTGGCCACTCGGCGAACTCGGCGCCGGTCAGCCCGGCCTGGTTCGCCACGGCCCGGGCCCAGTTGCCGGCGACGTTCGCCGAGACCGGATAGCCGAGTTCGGCGTACCCGATGGCATCGGCGAACAGCTCGGCGAAGGGCAACCGGCCGAACCGTTCGTGCAGGTCGTACCACGCCGCCGGGGCGCCCGGCACGGTCACCGGCAGCCAGCCCCGGGCCGGCATGGCCGGCCCGTTCGCCTGGGCGCCGCCGAGCGCAGCCAGCGGAGTCGCCCCCCGGCCCCCGGTCGCAGCCAGCACCGTCGCCCGGTCGAGGGCGGCCGGTGAGCGGCCCGACCCGTTCAGCCCGTGCAGCCGATCCCGGTCCCAGACCAGGGCGAACAGGTCACCGCCGATGTCGTTGGAACCCGGCTGCACCACGGTCAGGGTGATCGCGGCGGCCAGCGCCGCGTCCACCGCCGTGCCGCCGCGACGCAGCGCCGCGAGACCCGCGCTGGCGGCCAGGGGCTGGCTGGTGGCCACGACGCCGGACGGGGCGTACAACGGCGGGCGCAGATGCGGCATCCGCCCTGTCTAGCCCATCGGCCCGGTCCCGGCCACCCCGCCCGCTGGTCCCGTCGGCCCGGACCGACCACCCGGTCAGTCGTCGAGCGGGATCAGCCGGTCGCCCCGGCGGCCCACCCGGATTCCCCCGGGCAGGTGCGTCGGCCCCTGACCCCGCCATCCGGTCACCAGCGCGTCCAGCGCCCGCACGTGGCGGTGGGACAGCGCCGCCGGGACGGCACCGAGTTCCCGGGACCAGGCGTGCAGCACCCGGCCACGCACCGCGGCCGGCAACCCGGCCAGCGCCGGGACCGCGAGACCCGCCGGCTGATCCGGGCAACGGGCGGCGGCGAGCGCCCGGCCGGCCAGTTCGTCCAGGGCCGCCGTGTCGGCGGCCAGCAGCTCCGCCGTACGGGCCAGGTTGTCCAGCACAGCGGGTCCGAGAGCGGCCGTCAGCGCCGGCAGCACGTCGGCCCGCACCCGGGCCCGGGCGTACGACGGATCCGTGTTGTGCGGGTCGTCCCAGGGCGAGAGCCCGAGCGCCGCGCACGCCTTGCGGGTCTGCTCCCGGCTGATCGCCAGCAGCGGCCGGACCAGGCGTACCCCGTCGGTCTCCCGGACCGCCGGCATGCCGGCCAGGCCGCGCGGCCCGGCGCCACGGGCCAGCGCGAGCAGCACCGTCTCGGCCTGGTCGTCCCGGGTGTGGCCGAGCAGCACGGCGCCCGCGCCGTGCCGGCGGGCGGCCTCGGTGAGCGCCTCGTACCGGGCCGTCCGGGCGGCCGCCTCCGGGCCACCGGGTCGGCCGGCGACCTCGACCGGGACGGCCTCGGTCGGCGTCAACCCGAGGGACCGGGCCCACCGGGCGACCTCGGCGGCCCGCTGCGCCGAGCCGGCCTGGAGGCCGTGGTCGACGCTCACCAACCCGGCGGTACGCCCCAACCGGGCCGCCACGAAGGCGGTCGCCTCGGCCAGCGCCAGTGAGTCGGCGCCACCCGAGCAGGCCACCAGCACCGGATCCGGACCGGCCAACGCGACCAGCGCGGTCCGGACCGCGCCGCGGACCGCCGCCACCGGTGGCGCGAGAGCGGCCATCGCGGTCAGCGAGGGGTGTCTCGGGAATTCCCGTGTACGCGGGCCACCCAGGCGTCCGGATCGGACAGCTCGGTCAGTTTCGGCAGGGTGAGCGGGGAGCCGAACACCTTGTTGAAACCAGCCATCCCGACCCGTTCCACCACACCGTGTACGAACTTGCGCCCCTCGGCGTACTGCCGCATCTTGACCTCGACCCCGAGCAGCTTGCGGATCGCCTTCTCCAGCGGGTTGCCGGACTCCCGGCGCTGGTTGAAGGCCGCGCGGATCCGCTCCACGCTGGGAATGACCTGGGGTCCGACGCCGTCCATCACGAACTCGGCGTGCCCCTCCAGCAGCGTCATCATCGCGGTCAGCCGGTCCAGCACCGCCCGCTGGCCGGGGCTCTGCACGATGTCCAGGACACTGGCCCGGCTGTCCGGGTCGCGGACCGAGTCGGCCAGCGTGGCGACGCCCCGGCGCAACCGGTCCAGCAGGTTCTCCCCGCCGGCCTGCGAGGCGTCGACGAACGCCTGCACCTCGCCCAGGAAGTGGCCACGCATCCACGGCACCGCGGTGAACTGGGTGCGGTGGGTGACCTCGTGCAGGCAGACCCAGAGCCGGAAGTCCCGGGGATCGGCGCCCAGCTTGCGCTCCACCTCGACGATGTTGGGCGCGACCAGGAGCAGTTGTCCCGGCTCGGCCGAGAAGACCTCGTACTGCCCGAGCACCCGGCCCGAGAGGTAGGCCAGGACGGTGCCGGCCTGCACCCCGGTCAGTCGCGAACCGATCGCCTCGGTCATCGCGCCGGGTTGCTTGTCGCCGGCCAGCCGGGAGACCAGCGGCGTGATCACCTCACGCAGGCCGTCGATGTTGGCCGCCGCCCAGTCCCGCCGATCCACCACCCGCACCGGCGGGTGTGCGACCTGGGACCGCAGCCCGGTGTACTCCATCACGTGCCCGGCCGCCTCGTCGGTCAGCCTCCGCAGGTCGGCCACGACGGCGGTGGCCTCCTCGTACGACACCTTCGGCCCCGACTTGCCGAGGGTGCCGGCGGTGGCGGCGGCCAGATCCCAGTCCACGAACTGCGCCATGTCCACCACCGTACTCGCGCCGCGACACCCCGCCCGGGCTCGAACAATGCGGCGCACCCGGCAATCGGGTGCGCGGGCGCGGCCGGGCACCGCGCGGACTACCGGCAACCGCATCCGGCCAGGGCGACCGCGACCCGGTCCAGCCGGGCCTCCGCCGCCGGCGAGCCGGCCGTGACGCCGTCGGCCAGCATCGCGAAGGACAGCAGCCGGCCGTCGGCCGTGGTCAACACCCCGGCGATGGCGTTCACCCCGGTGAGCGTTCCGGTCTTGGCCCGCACCACGCCGGCGCCGGCCGCGGTGGACGACTGCCGGCCGAACCGGTCGTGGAGGGTCCCCGACCATCCGGCCACCGGCAGGCCGGTGACCAGGCTGGTCAACTCGGGTCGCCGGCCGCTGGCGGCCAGCGCGAGGGTGTGGGCGAGCAGATCCGGGCTGAGCCGGTTGTTCCGGGACAGCCCGCTGCCGTCGGCGAGCGAGCTCTGGTCGGCCTCCAACCCGAGGTCCGCAAGGGCCGCCGTCACGGCGGTCGCCGCCCCGGCGAACGAGGCGGGCTGGTCGCGGGCCAGCGCCACCTGCCGGGCCAGCGCCTCGGCCACCACGTTGTCGCTCTCGCCGAGCATGTAGTCGACGAGCCGGATCATCGGTGGCGACTCCACCCGGCCCAGTTCGGCGCCCGGCCCGGACGCTCCCGCCGGCGAACCGGACCCGGACGGAGTGTTGGAGCCCGCCGGCGCGTCCGGGGCCTTGCCCCGGACCACCGCCTCGGCGGGCAGCCCGAACAGTCCCGCGAACGAGCGGCCGGCGGCCAGGTCGGGGGCCGAGACCCGAGGGGTCCGGCCGGGCTCCGCCTTCGGATCCACCCGCGCGCCGTCGGTCATCAGCGCGGTGGCCGCGGCGCCGTACCCGGCGGTGGCGATGTCGGCGTCCCAACCGGGCCCGTAGATCGGCCCGGAGTACAGCGACGTGTCGATCACGACCCTGCTCGGCGCGGTGCCGCCGAGGGCCTTCCGCACCTGGTCGGCGAGCCGGTCGAGCCGACCAGCCCCCGGGTAGTACCCGGCGCCGTCGACGGCCAGCGTGGGATCGCCGCCGCCGACCAGTACCACCTCCCCGGGCGTCGTGCCGGCGACCACCCGGGTCGGGATCCGGTACGCCGGCCCCCGGTTGGCCAGCACGGTCACCGCGGTGACGAGCTTGGTCGTCGAGGCCGGCACGGTGGCCAGGCTCCCGCCATGGTCGTACAGGGTCTGCCCGGTGGCGGGGTCGAGCACTGCCACGTTCAGCCGTCCACCGAGCCCGCCACCGGTGACGAGGCCCTCGATCGCGGCCCGCACACCGTCGCCGGTCGGCGCCGGCGCACCGGCGGCGATGCCTGCGAGGACCGGGGGCGGGGTCGGCTCGACCGGATCGCCCGTGGCCGTACCCTGCCGATCGGCGCCGCGCCAGCGCAGCACCCCGACCCCGCCGGCCACCAGGGCCACGGCGACCAGCACGGCCAGCGCCGCGATCAGACCGACCCGGCGGCGGGGTCGGCGGGTCGGCGGCTTACCGGGATCGGCGGCCGGCGGGCGGTCCGGGACCGGAACCGCGCCGTACGTGCCGCCGGCGGTCTGCCCGCCGGGTCGCGCACCGGTGTCCGGCGACCATCCGCTGGCGGGCCGGCTCGGCTCGGTGCCTCCGGGCACCGCACCGGGTACGGCAACCCGCCCGCTCACCGCGCCCGATCCGGTGGTACGCCGGGGTGTCGTCGGCGGCACCTGCCCATCCGCCGGGAACCGCCCGGCCGGGGGCGGTTCCGCCGTCGACCATCGTCCGGAGGGTGATCCGGCCGGAGGCGGCTCCGCCGTCGACCACCCGCCCGGGGGCGGTCCAGTTGGCGGCTGCCAGCCGGGAGGTGGCCCGGCCGGACGGCCCGACCCCGGTTCGTCCCGGGCCCGATCGCGCGACCCCGGTTCGTCCCGGGCCCGATCGCGCGACCCCGGTTCGTCCCGGGCCCGATCACCCGGGCCGGGCACCCGGGCCCGCCCGCTGGCCGGCGCGACGCCGGTGGGGCCGGCACCCGGCACGGTGGGTCCGGCAGCGGGAGCGGACCCGGCTGCTCCGGACGAATCGGCTGGTCCGGGCCACCGTGGTGGCCGCCCGCGCGGGGGCGGCTCTCCCGGCCCACCCGGCGACGGCTCACCCTCACCCGACCACTGGTGTGAGTCTTCCCTCCCCACCGGCCCCTCCTCCCGCACCCCGGACCCGCTTGGGTGACACTACTTGCGTCCGAACCAGCTGCGGTGTCCGGAGGAATCCGGGCCGGCCGGTCATCCGCCCACCGGCCTCCGCAGCGGTCCCGTGAGCCAGCGTGGGCAGACAAGGGAGCGTGAGATGGATTTCGACGTGACGGTTGAGATCCCGAAGGGTCACCGCAACAAATACGAGGTGGACCACGAGACCGGCCGGATCCGGCTGGACCGTACGCTCTTCACTTCTACCCAGTACCCGGCCGACTACGGCTTCATCGAGGGCACCCTCGGCGAGGACGGGGACCCGCTGGACGCGCTGGTTCTGGTACCGGAGCCCACCTTCCCAGGTTGCCTCATCCGGTGTCGCACGATCGGCATGTTCCGGATGACGGACGAGAAGGGCGGCGACGACAAAGTCCTCTGCGTGCCGTTCGAAGATCCTCGGCAGGAGCACCTGCGGGACATCCACCACCTCGGCGAGTTCGACCGGCTGGAGATCCAGCACTTCTTCGAGGTCTACAAGGACCTCGAACCCGGCAAGTCGGTGGAGGGTGCCACCTGGGCCGGCCGGGTCGAGGCCGAGGCCGAGATCCGCGCCTCGTACCAGCGGCAGGCCGACGCCGACGCCGCCCGGCGGACGGCCGGCGGGAGCGACGCCGCGCACTAGCTCCAGCTTCGGCGACGGGCGCGAACCCGACCCGTCCACCGGCGGGCGCGCCCTCCAGCGGTGCGACGACGGCGACGTGCCCCAACCGGTTCCGTCGGCGGGCGCACTCCCGGGCGACGCGGGGCTGGTTGGCCTGGCCGGTCGCGCACCTCGACAATCCGGGCCCGTGGGCCGCTCAACCGAGCAGCCCGCGGGCCCGGCCGTAGAGGCCGAGCACCCCGCAGGCCACCGGAATCACCGAGACCACCAGCAGGGTGTCGGCCAGCTCGGCGGCGCGGGCCAGGTACGGCGTCGGCGGTCGGCGCGCGTACGTGACGCCGGCGGCGACGACCAGCAGGGTGGCCAGCGCGGTGCCGGCGATCAACACCGGGCGGCCGGCGCCGGTCACCGGGCCGGCCAGAGCGACGCCCAGCACCGCCAGCCCGGCGAGCCCGGCCGTCATCATCGGGGCCCGTTGCCGACGGCTGACAAACGCCCGGCACCGCAGCAGCAGGCTCACCGAACCGATCGCGGTGAGTGATCGGCCCGGCACACCACCCGCGACGACCAGCGGAACGGTCGCCGCCACCACCAGCAGCCCGTGGCCGATCAGCATCCCGGTCAGCAGCTCCTCGGTCCGCGCCACCGCCGCGAGCACCCGGCTCCGGCGCGGCAGGCCCGGACCGGCCGGCGCGAGCGATTCGCTGCCGCCCGGTCCGCCCGGTCGGCCGAACCCGCCAGATCCGCCCGACCCGTCGGGTCCCGGCGGTGTGGTGGACGGCAGCGTGGCCGGCGGCAGCGGCAGGCGGCCGAACCTGATCGCCAGCAACGGGACCGCCCCGACGGCGCAGACCAGCACCGACAGCCCGATGGCGGCCACGCCGGGCGCCGGGAGCACGAATCCGGCCAAGCCGGCCATCGCACCGGACACCCCGACGGTGGCGCCCGCGGTGAACAGCCGAAGCCCGGCCGCCACCCCGACCGCCCCGAGCACGGCGCCGAGCAGCAGGACGGCCGAGCCGGCGAGCAGCTCCGGACCGCCCAACCAGCCGACCGGCCCGCCCAACCAGCCGGCCGGCCCGCTCGGCCCGATCGGAGCACCGGACCCGACCAGCCCGGCGCCCCCGACGAAGGCGTACGGCAGCGCGTACCCGCCGAGCGCGGCGCCCGCCGAGCCCAGACCGTAGGCGCGGGACGCGGTCACCCCGGCAAGCAGCAGCCCGACGGCGATCCCGAGCGCAACGGGGGCACCCACCCGCCAACCCGGGCCGGCGGACAGCAGCGCCAGCAACCCCACCCCGGCCGGCACACCGGCGGCGATCAGGGCAGCGGTACGGGTGGTGGCGCCGTTCCAGGCGGCCCCGCGATCCCGGGCGCCGTCGGCGATCGCCTCCACCACGTCGTCGTACTCGGGTTCCGGCCAGCCGGTGCGGGCCGGCACGAGGTGCAGCAGCTCACCGTCGTGCACACCCTGGGGCAGCAGCGCCCGGCCGGTCTCCAGCGCCGCGCCGTCGGTACGGCGGAGCACCCAACCGCCGTGCCGTTCGCCAGCGTCGGCCAGTCCCTCCCCGGCGTGTCGCAGCAGCTCCGGCAGCAGCTCGGCCACCGGCAGGTGATCCGGCAACGCCACGTCCAACCGCCGTCGGGGAGCGCTGACCGTCACCCGGGCGAGCCCCGTACCCATCGGTGTTCCTCCATCCGGTGCTGTACGACGCCCGCACTTTACCTACTATCAGTCCGGTTCGGATTACCGAGCGAAACCGCCGGCGACCCGGGGAGGGCGCGACAGCGTGAGCACGATCGTGGTGAAGCGACCGCCGCGCCAGCCCGGGCCGGAGATCCCCAGCGGGGAGATCGTGGTGACCGCGCCGCCGGAGTTTCCGGAGGCCGGTGGCGGCCGGTGGCAGCAGGCAATGCTGATCCTGCCGATGCTCGGTGGCTCGGTGGCGATGGCCATGATGTTCGGCCGGGGTGGCGGCGCCTATTCGTACGCGGTGGGCGCGATGTTCGGGGTCAGCTCGCTGGCCATGCTGGTCACCTCGTGGGGTGGCGGGGCCGGCGTTGTGCGCCGGGCCGAGTTGATGGCGGCCCGGCGCGACTACCTGCGGCACCTCGCGGGGCTGCGCCGGCAGGCGCGGGACACCGTCGAGCGGCAACGCGCGGCCCTGTTCTACCGGCATCCCGACCCGGCCCGGTTGTGGTCCACCGTCCACAGTCGGCGGGTGTGGGAGCGGCGGGCTGGCGATCCGGACTTCGGGGTGGTCCGGGTGGCGGTCGGACCGCAGGCCCTGGCCACTCCGCTGGTGGCGCCGGCGACCCGGCCGCTGGAGGAACTGGAGCCGATGACCGCTGGCGCCCTGCGCCGGTTCCTCGACACCTACGCCGTGGTGCCCGACCTGCCGGTGGCGCTGTCGCTGCGGAGTTTCGGCCGGATCGTCGTACGGGACCGGACCGGCGTACGGAATCGGACCGGCGCGGCCGACGGCCGGGACCGGACGGCCGACCCGGCCGGCCGCGCGCTGGTCCGGGCCATGCTCGTCCAGCTCGCGGTCTTCCACGCGCCGGATGAGCTGCTGGTCGCGCTCTGCGCCGGCCCGGAACGGCGGGCCGACTGGGAGTGGATCAAGTGGCTGCCGCACGCCCACCATCCGGCCCGAACCGACGCCCTCGGCCCGGTCCGGCTCGTCACCAGCTCGCTCGCCGAGCTGGAAGGGCTGCTCGAGGACGTACTCGGCAACCGTTCGCGGTTCAGCCCGCTCGGCCCCGCCACGGCCGGGCCGCACCTGCTGGTCGTGCTCGACGGTGGTGACCCGACCGATGCCACCCGGTTCACCCGGGACGGCGGCGTCGACGCGGTGACCGTGATCGACCTGGACGCGCCGCCGGCCCGGCCGGTCGACCCCACCACCCTCGCGCTGGAGCTGCGCGGCGGCCGGCTCTGCACGGTCGCCGACGAACTGGTCGAGGTCGGTACGCCGGACCGGCTCGGCACCGCCGAGGCTGAGGCGGTGGCCCGCCGACTGGCGCCGCTGCGGCTGGCCGTGGCGCCCACCGGGCCCACCCCGACCCGCCTCGACCTGGGCCTGACCGACCTGCTGGGGCTCGGTGACCCGGACTCGTTCACCGTACGGCGAGCCTGGGCCCGCCGGCCGGAGCGGGACCGGCTCCGGGTGCCGATCGGGGTGGGCCCCGACGGCGGCGCCGTCGAGTTGGACCTCAAGGAGTCCGCGCAGGACGGCATGGGACCGCACGGCCTGCTGGTCGGCGCCACCGGTTCGGGCAAGTCGGAACTGCTCCGCACCGTGGTGCTCGGGCTGGCCGCCACGCACTCCTCCGAGGAGTTGAACGTCGTTCTGGTCGACTTCAAGGGTGGGGCCACCTTCGCGAGGCTCGACCGGCTGCCGCACACCGCGGCCGTGATCACCAACCTGCGCCAGGAGCTGCCGCTGGTGGACCGGATGGTGGACGCGATGAACGGCGAGCTGATCCGCCGGCAGGAGCTGCTGCGCCGGACCGGTGGGTTCGCCAGCCTGCGCGACTACGACCGGGCCCGCGCGGGTGGCGCCGCGCTCGCCCCGCTGCCCACCCTGCTGGTCGTCTGCGACGAGTTCTCCGAGCTGCTCGACGCCAAGCCGGACTTCATCGAGCTGTTCGTGCAGATCGGTCGGGTGGGCCGGTCGCTGGGCGTCCACCTGCTGCTCGCCTCGCAGCGGCTGGAGGAGGGCCGGTTGCGCGGTCTGGAGACGCACCTGTCGTACCGGATCGGCCTGCGTACCTTCTCGGCGTTGGAGTCCCGGGCGGTGCTCGGCGTGCCGGACGCCTACGAACTGCCCCGGTCCCCCGGCCACGGTTTCCTGCGCGCCGGTACCGAGCCGCTGCGGAGGTTCACCGCGGCGTACGTGTCCGGCCCGCGCCCGCGGCCCGGGACCGGCGCGACCCGGGAGACCGGACGGCCCGCCCGGATCCTGCGTTACTCCACCCACCACGTGGCTCCGGTCGAGGCCGAACCGGTCGAGGTACCGCCACCGGCCGGTCCGGCCGACGACACCCTGCTCGACGTGCTGGTGGCCCGACTGGCCGGGCAGGGCCCACCGGCGCACCGGGTGTGGCTGCCGCCGCTCGACACCGCGCCGGCGCTGGACGAGCTGCTCGGCCCGCTTTCGGCGGACCCGGTACGCGGGCTGACCGTGACGAATCCCGAACTGCGCGGCGCGTTGCAGGTGCCGGTGGCGGTCGTGGACAAGCCGTACGAGCAGCGCCGGGACCTGCTGTGGTTGCCGTTGCACGGCGCGGCCGGGCACGTGGCCGTGGTGGGCGGCCCGCAGAGCGGCAAGTCGCAGTTGCTGCGCACCCTGGTCTGCGCGTTGGCGCTGACCCACACGCCCGCCGAGGTGCAGGTCTACTGCCTGGACTTCGGCGGCGGTTCGCTGGCCGGCCTGCGTGACCTGCCGCACGTCGGCGGTGTCGCCGGCCGGCTCGACGCCGCCGCGGTACGCCGGACCGTGGGTGAGGTGGCGGCGGTGCTGGCCGGCCGGGAACGGGCGTTCTCGGCGGCCGGCATCGAGTCGATGGCCGCCTACCGACGACTGACCCGGACCAGCCCGGAAGAGTCAGCCCGGACCAGCCCGGAAGCACCGGTCCGGACCGGCCCGGAGGCGCCGACGCAGCCGGCGGCGCCGGTCCGGGCGGCCGGCGGCGGCCCGGAGCCCGGGACGGACCGGTCCGGTGATGTCTTCCTGGTCGTGGACGGCTGGCCCACCCTGCGCGGTGAGTACGACGACCTGGAACCGATGGTCACCGACCTGGCCACCCGTGGCCTGTCCTACGGGGTACACGTGGTGGCCAGCGCACCCCGCTGGCTCGACTTCCGCCCGGCGGTCCGCGACCTGTTCGGTTCCCGGATCGAACTGCGGCTCGGCGACCCGACGGACTCCCTGGTGTCCCGGCACACCGCCGCGAACGTCCCGGAGAAGACCCCCGGCCGGGGGATCACCACTGACGGGCTGCACCTGCTCACCGCGGTGCCGGCGCTGGTCACCGGTGGTGAGCCCGCCGAACTGGTTGCCGCGGTCCGGACCGGCTGGGCCGGGCCGGTCGCACCACCGGTGCGGCTGCTGCCGCCGGTGCTGCCGTACGCCGAACTCGATCCCGCCGGCAGCACCGGGCTGCGGCTGCCGATCGGGGTGGCCGAGGCGGACCTGCGGACGGTGGTGCTGGACTTCGGCGCCGAACCACACTTCCTGCTGTTCGGCGACGCCGAGTCGGGCAAGTCGTCGTTCCTGCGTACGCTCGCCGCGTCCGTGGCGGACCGGTTCGCCCCCGAGCAGGCCCGGCTGATCCTGGTCGACTACCGCCGCAGTCTGCTGGGCGCGGTACGGACCGAACACCTCATCGGGTACGGCACGGCGGCCGCGGCCACCGCCGAGCTGGTCGAGTCGGCCGCCGGTTACCTGCACCGCCGGCTGCCGCCCGAGGAGGTCACCCCGGACCAGTTGCGGGACCGGTCTTGGTGGACCGGTCCCGAACTGTTCGTCCTGGTGGACGACTACGACCTGGTCGCGGCCGGCCCGATGAACCCGCTGCGGGCCCTGGAGGAGTTCCTGCCGCAGGCCCGGGACGTCGGCCTGCACCTGGTGCTGGCCCGGCGCACCGGCGGGGCCGCGCGGGCGCTCTACGACCCGCTCATCCAACGGCTGCGGGAACTGTCCGCACCGGGCGTCGTGCTCTCGGGCGATCCGGACGAGGGGCCGCTGCTCGGCCCGGTCCGGCCCACCGCGCTGCCGCCCGGTCGTGGTCGGCTGGTCACCCGGAAGGAGGGCGTACGCCTCGTCCAGCTCGCCTTTCTGGCAACGGCGTGAGGAAGTCCGCCGGTTCGCCCCTGAGGCGCTCGGAAACACGCTAACCTCCGTTCGACACGTGTCCGCCGGGATGGATTGGCAACGATGTGACTGGGCCGTGGCGTGGTCGATCGCACGCCGTCCGGCGGTTGACCGCCGCGGCGTTGTTCATGGTGACCACAATCGCCGGCGGTTTCGGGACACCCGCCGGTCCGGCGACCGCCGCGGAACTGGTGGCGCCGGTGTCCCAGGCTGCGACGCCGCTGCTCGGGGACACCGTCCGCCAGGACCAGTTCCAGCTCAAGGAGCTGGCCGCTCAGCGTGCCTGGCAGCTGTCCACCGGCAAGGGCGTGACGGTCGCGGTCATCGACTCCGGGGTGTTCGGCAAGCATCCGGACCTGGCCGGTCAGGTGCTGCCCGGCGTCGACCTGGTACGCGGTTCGGGTGACGGGCAGGACGATCCGGTCGGGCACGGCACCACGGTGGCCGCGTTGATCGCCGGCCGCCGGGACGACGACCGGGGCGTGGTGGGGCTCGCGCCGGACGCCCGGATCCTTCCGGTCCGGGTGCTGGACGAGGAGAACCGGTACGACGACGCGCTCATCGTGGCCCGTGGGGTGCGCTGGGCGGTCGACAACGGGGCCCGCGTGATCAACATGTCGTTGGGCGGCAACGGGGACAGCCCCGCGCTGGCCGCCGCGATCGACTACGCCTTCGCCCGCGATGTCGTGGTGGTCGCCTGCACCGGGAACCTCACCCCCAGTTCGCCGGTGGACCGGGTCTGGTATCCGGCCCGGGAGCCCGGGGTGCTCGCCGTCACCGGGTTGGAACGGGAGACGGACAACCTGTGGTCCAACTCGATCACCGGCCCCGGTACGGTGCTCAGCGCCCCGGCCAGCGGGCTGGTCGGCGCCCGTCCCGGCGGCTTCTGGCCGGTGCAGGGCACCAGCTTCGCGGCACCACTGGTGGCGGCGACCGCGGCCCTGTTGCGGTCCCGCTGGCCGACGATGTCCGCCGCCGAGGTGGTCAACCGGCTGATCGTCACGGCGCGGGATCTCGGCCAGCCCGGCCGGGACGACCAGTTCGGCTTCGGCCGGATCGATCCCGTCGCCGCGCTCACCGTCCCGGTGCCCCGGGTCGTGGCGAACCCGCTGGACGACAGGCGTTCACCGGGCAGCGCGGGCTTCGGGCCGGCGCCGGGCTCCCTGCCACCGCCGGTCACTGAACCGCCGGCCCGGCAACTCGACCTCGGCTCGACCGAACGACCCCGGTGGGCCGCCCGGGCCGCCGGGCAACCCGCCGAGCGGGACGCCCACCCCGGGTGGGGCTGGCTGCTGCTGGTCGTGGTGGTGACCGGCGCCGGCACCCTGGCCCTGGTCCGGCGGCGCAGACGGGTCCGCTGAGCCGAACCAGGAGGTGGCGGACCGTCAGGTGCAGTTTCCGGTGCCGGTGCCCCGGGTGTTGTCGGCGCCGGCCGTGGCCACCGGTTCCGCCTCGGTGGCGGTGACCGCGAACCCGGTGTTCCGGTCGTCGGCCGCCGCCGCGAAGATCACGCCGAGCACCTGGCCGTTCGCCGCCACCAGCGGACCACCCGAGTTGCCGCTGCGGACCAGCGCTCGGATCGTGTAGATCTCCCGGGTCACGTCACCCGAGGAGTAGATGTCCGGGCCGGTGATCCGGCTCACGTCACGTACCCGGGCCGGGCGGGCGTCGTACGGGCCGTCCAGCGGGTAGCCCAGCACGATCGCGTCGGCGCCGGTTCCCGCGGGCCGAGGGGCGAAACGCAGCGCCGGCGCGCCGAGTCCCGGCACGTAGATCACCGCCAGGTCGCGGTCCGGATCGTAGACCACGACGCGCCCGTTGTGCCGTTCGCCGTCCGCCTCCACCTGGACACTCCGGGTACCGGCCACGACGTGGGCGTTGGTCATCACCCGGTCGGTGGCGTAGACGAAACCCGACCCCTCGATGCGGCGGGAGCAGCTGGGCGCCGTACCGAGCACCTTGACCACCGACCGCTCGCTGCTGCTGACCACCCGGGAGCCGGCCAGGGTCGGGTCGGGTGGGGAGACCTGGCGGGCCCGGGTCGGGGTGAGCCCGTTGAAGACGTCCGGGAAGCCGTTGGTGTCCACGGTTTCCCGCAGCGCGGTCGACAGCGCCTGCGCCTGGTCCGGCAGCACCCGGTCGACCACGCCGAGCAGCGCGCTGTTGCGGACCGAACTGGCCAGCCCGGGCAGCGAGGACGACCCCAGCGGTACGGCGACCAGCCACGCCACCAGCAGCACCGCGAAGATCGAGACGATCGCGCCACCCACGTCGTCCACCCGCCGGGCCACCCGGCTGGTGATGGCGTGCCGCAGGTGCGAGCCCACCCAACCGGCTCCGGCCTGCCCGACGATGGCCAGGCCGAAGATGGCCACCAGCGACACGATGACCCGCATGGAAGGGCTGTCGAACTGCTGGGCCAGCAGCGGCCCGAGCTGCAATCCGAGCAGGGCGCCGAGGAAGAACCCGGTGAACGAGAGCACGCCGATGACGAATCCCTGCCGGTAACCGCTGATCGCGAAGGCCAGCATGAGCAGAAGCAGAACCAGATCGACCGCGGACACCCGTCCAATGTACGGGTGGTGTGCTGCCAGCGACGCGAGCCCTCAGGAGCCGGCCGACCCAGCGTCACCGACACCGTACCGACCGGAGTCGCTACGCCGACGGGCCGACAAGCCCGCCCGGCGGGTCGGTGGATTCCCCCGCCGGCGGACCGGTCAGGTCATCCGCCGGCCCGGTCAGTTCCTCCGCCGGGTCCGGATCGCGGCCGGATCGCACCGGCGGGAGGTCGCTGATCCGGTCCCGGGGCCACGGCCGGGCCCAGCCGCCCATTTCGAGCAGCGTCGCCAGCACACCGGCGGTGAATCCCCAGACCAGCATGCCGCGGACCTGGAACGCCGGGCCGATCCAGCCGCTGGAATGCCGGACCCGCAACCGGTTACCCGGGTCGACCAGCTCTGCCACGGTGAGCCGGGCGACGTGCGCGACCTCCGCCGGTTCACGCGGATGCACCGGATGGGGGCGGTGCCACCAGGCCAGGACCGGGGTGACCATGAAGTCGCTGACCGGAATCCAGAGCCGGGGCAGCTGGGCCAGCACGGTGACGCTGGTCGGATCCAACCCGACCTCCTCGGCCGCCTCTCGCAGCGCGGTGGCCGACGGGTCAGCGTCCCCCGGATCGGCCGCGCCGCCGGGAAACGCCGGCTGCCCGGCGTGGTTACGCAACGTCGCGGCGCGCTGCATGAGCAACACGTCCGGGCCCTGGCCGGGTTCCTCACCGAACAGGACGAGCACCGCGCTCTCCCGTCCACCGCTGCTGGGCGTCCGCAGCCGGGTGAAGTCCTCGGCCCGGGCCGAGCCCACCCGGGCCAGCAGGCGTCGCGCCCAGTCGGGCGGCTCGGGGTCCGGTACGGCGGTCGAGCCGGTCACGATGGCACCCGTACCCCGAGGTGGCGCCACACCAGTGCCGTCAGGGTCTCGTCGTCGAGCGCCCCGGTGTCCTGGACGTACCGGATCTGACCCGAGGCGTCCAGGAAGACCGTGGCCGGCAGGCCCCGGCCGCCCACCCCGATCCGCAGCTTCTCGTCCCGGTCCGTGAGCGTCGGAAAGGTCACGCCCAGGTCGCTGGCGAGCGAGGCGGCCGCGT
This sequence comes from Plantactinospora sp. A48, assembly GCF_055793945.1. NCBI lineage: Bacteria > Bacillati > Actinomycetota > Actinomycetes > Micromonosporales > Micromonosporaceae > Plantactinospora > Plantactinospora sp. A48. The sequence continues at coordinate 42,619 of NZ_JBTIXF010000026.1, forward strand.
CCCGGTCGTCCCGGGTGTCGACACCGATGACCTGTACCGTCCCGCCCGACCGGGTGGCGAGCCGTTGGAAGGCCGGCAGCTCCCGGCGACACGGCGCACACCAGGCGGCCCACAGGTTGATCACGGCCGGTCCGCGAAGCTCCGCGAGGCGTACCTGCCGGTCACCGGTGAAACACGGCAGCGCGAGGTCGGGCAGCGGGCGGGACCCCGCCCGGCCAGCGGTCGTGGCCCCGGCCCCGGTCGAGGTCCCGGTTCCGCTCGCGGCCCCGGCCACGGTCGAAGTCCCGGTCCCGGTCGGCCCGGGGGTCGCCGGGCCACCGGACCCTGAGGGACGATCGGCGCTACTTGACCCCGACGGCCGGTCGGTGCCGCCGAGCGACCGCTCGGGACCGGCCGTCGCCACCGCCGGGGGTGGGACGGTGAGCGAGGAACAGTCGGCGAACGGTGACACCGATCCAGCGGTGCCGGCCGGTCCTCCGGTTGCGGCCGGCCCACCGCCGGAACAGCCGGCGACGGCCAGCAGCACGGCCAGCCCCGCCCCCGACCCGACCCGACCCAACGCGCGACGGATCACCGCTGGAGGTCCTTCGTTCGCGGCTGCGGGGCTGGCAGAACCGGCCAGCTCCTCGCGCTCACCACAAGGTCCTTCGTTCGCGACTGCGGGGCTGGCAGAACCGTCACGGTGCCTCCGCGACGACCGCGCGGGCGGGTACCAGCGACGGGTCGAGGCCGGCCTGTACCGCCAGTTCCGGCGCGCGTGGGCCCTTCAGCAGCTTGGCGGCGGGCACGGCGTCGGTCGGCCCGGTGCCGTACGACGGGCAGAGCTTCGCCAGCGTGCAGGCACCGCAGGCCGGTGTGCGGGCGTGGCAGACCCGTCGACCGTGGAAGATCACCTGATGGGAGAGCAGGGTCCAGTCACGCCGGGGGAACAGCGCCCCGATGGCATGCTCGATCTTCACGGGGTCGCTCTCCACCGTCCATCCCCAGCGTCGGACCAACCGCTGGAAGTGGGTGTCCACCGTGATACCGGGTACGTCGAAGGCGTTGCCGAGGATGACGTTCGCGGTCTTGCGGCCGATCCCCGGCAGGGTCACCAGGTCGTCGAGCCGGCGCGGCACCTGGCCGCCGAACCGCTCGGTGAGCGCCTGGCCGAGCTTGATCAACGAGTCGGTCTTGTTCCGGTAGAAGCCGGTCGGCCTGATCAGCCCCTCCAACTCGGCACGGTCGGCAGCGGCGTAGTCGGCGGCCGTGGGATAGCGGGCGAACAGCTTCGGGGTGACCTCGTTGACCTTCTTGTCGGTGCACTGCGCCGACAGGATGGTCGCCACGGCAAGCTGTAGCGGGCCCTCATGGTCCAGCTCGCAGTGCGCGTCCGGGTGGGTCTCGGCGAGCACCCGACCCATCCGGCGGGCCCGTCGCTTCCGGCCCAGGTCGGTCTCGGCCGAAGCTGTCGACCCGACCGCGCGTTCCGCTACCCCGTACCGCTCATCCACGCCGGCCAGCCTACGTCGCGGCACCGACCACCCGGCGTGTCAGCCCGCGGCGGGTGGCGAGATCCGACCCGAGCCGTCCAGCCGGGCACCGGTACGCGGAAAGTCGCTCCCGGTGAGCTGCCGGACCAGCGCGAGTCCCCGGCCGGCGGAGTCCGGCACCGGGCGTCCGGCGGCGTTCAGGCTGGTCGACGTGAAGGTACCGGCGGACCACGAACCGTCTTTGGTGAGCGAGACCCGCAGGACACCGGCCTGGCCGAGCCGGCCGGTCCGGGTCAGCGTGCCGCTCCCGCCGGCGAAGTTGCCCAGGCTGTACGCGATCAGCCGGCCCTGGTAGAACTCCATGCCGCGCAGCACGTGTGGCCCGTGGCCCACCACGAGATCGGCACCGGCGTCGATGACCGCGTGAGCGAAGGCGACCGGATCGCCCCGGTTCTCCCCATGGAACATCTCAGTGCCCGGCCGGACGTGGACCTGGTCCGAGCCCTCGGCGCCCTGGTGGACCTGGACGACCACCAGATCCGCCGTCTCGTCCGCCCGCTTCACCAGGTCGGCCGCCTCGTCCAGATCCAACGAGCTGTTGTTCCACGGGTACGGCGAGAAGCCCAGCACCGCGACGGTGGTGCCGGCCACGTTTAGCACGGTGATCTCGTCGGGCGCCCCGGTGTGCTTGAGGCCGTGCTCGGTCAGCGCCACCTGGGTGTTCCGGTACCCCGCCGGCCCGAAGTCGTTGCCATGGTTGTTGGCCTGGTTCAGCAGGGTGAACCCGGCGTCCGACAGGTGCTGCGCGTAGCTGGGTGGGGCGCGGAACTGGTAGCAGTTGGTCGACCCGGCGCCACACTTGGCGGTACCCGTGTCGTCGGTCAGCGGCTCCTCCAGGTTGCCCATCACCACGTCGGCGGCCAGCAGCTTGCGTACCGGGGTGAAGAAGCCCTTGCCCCCGCCCGAGGGCAGCCGGTCCGGCGCGTCACCCATGATGATGTCCCCGGTGGCGGACAGCGAGATCGTCTTCGCCGCCGTCGCCTTGGCGCTGGCCGTCGGCGTCGCGGCGCGACCGCTCTGGCCGGCCTGCCACTGCGGGCCACCGGCGTCCTTGTCCCCACACCCGACGGCACCGACGAACAACACCCCGAGCAGCACGCCGGGCAGCAGCCACCGCCGCCGGGGGCGACGCTCGGGACGGAGGTTCGGGTACGCGGACATCGCCGCCGACCCTACCGGGCGGACCGGGGCTGCCACAGTCCCGCGCGTGCGGTCCTACCTGCGATCACGGTCACCGCCCGGCCGGTCGGACCAGGGAACCGTCGGAACGGCACCCCCGGTGAGTACGGCTCGACGCACGGCCCGGGCCAGCGGCGCGCCGTACCGGGATCGGGGCCCGCCGTACGCCTCGATCGGTCCGGCCGGCGCGCAGAGCACCGTCACCGCGTCGGTCGCGGTGCCGGTGGCCCGCAGGCCCAGCTCCCAGAGCGCCTGCGCCTTCGCCTCGGTGACCGTGGCCACCGCGTTGACCAGCGCCGCCTCGGACAGTCGCGCGGGTACCACCGCCACGATGTTGACGGTGCCCACCCGGTGCGCCGTACCCGGCGATCGGCCCGACCCGGTCACGCCCGGCGGTTCACCGACGGCCGGCGATCCGACGGCCGGCGATCCGACGGCCGGCGATCCGACGGCCGGCGATCCGTCCGGGCCCGGCGGGCCCGGCGATCCGTCGACGGTGGCCGGTGGTCCGTCGTCGGCGGCCCAGATCGGTGCTCCGAGGCCGACCGTCGCCCAGACCCGCACCCCGGCGGACGTCGCGGCCACCACCTCGGCCACGTCGACGCCGGTGAGGTGTCCGACGCCGGGTCCGCGCAGGTCCAGCGACGCGGCCAGCCCGGCGAGGTGCCGGTCCGGGTCGTCCCGGTCGTACGACATGGGCACCGTCGCGTTGATCACCCAGTGCCGCGTCCCGATCCCGCCTCCCAACGGCGCGGAACTGATGGTCGGCAGCGGCGCCGGGCACCGCCAGGCCAGGATGGGCAGGCTCAGCCCGTTCTCGGCGCGGACGGTTCGGACGGGTTCGGACAGCACGGCTGCGACCCTAGGACCCCGCCGCGGTGGGTCCGGTCGCCCGGTCCGCTGGTCGCTCCGTCCCGGGACGTTGGCGGTCGGGGCCGGGCAGGGTGGATGATGGGTGTGAGGTCGATCAACACGGTCAGCGGCGGATCGGGGTTCCCCGGGGTGCGCCTCCGAATACCGCTCACGTGCGCCTAGACTGGCGGCGCGCGGCGATCAACGGCCGACAACGGGCCGACGGACGGCACGTGCAGTGGAGGTGCGCGATGGACGAGGTGTTGGCCCGCAGCGGGATCTTCCAGGGTGTCGACCCGGAGGCCGCCGAGGCGCTGGCGAAGGAGATGGAGACGATCGACGTCCGCAAGGGCGAGGTTGTCTTCAACGAGGGCGAACCGGGCGACAGCCTCTACATCCTGCTCAGCGGGAAAATCAAGGTGGGTCGACGGGCCGCCGATGGCCGGCAGAACCTGATCGCCGTCATGGGACCCTCCGACATGGTGGGCGAATTGTCCCTCTTTGACCCGGGCCCGCGTACCGCCACGGCCACGGCCGTCACCGACACCCGGCTGGTACGGCTGCGCAAGCAGGCCCTGCGACCGTGGCTCAACAACCGGCCCGAGATCGCCGAGCAGCTGCTCCGGGTGCTCGCCCGCCGGCTGCGTCGGACCAACGACTCGCTCGCCGACCTGATCTTCACCGACGTCCCGGGCCGGGTCGCGAAGAACCTCCTCCAGATGGCCGGCCGGTTCGGCACCCGGGACGGCGGCGTCCTGCGGGTGACCCACGACCTGACCCAGGAGGAGATCGCCCAGCTGGTCGGCGCCTCCCGGGAAACCGTCAACAAGGCGCTCGCCGACTTCGCCTCGCGCGGCTGGCTACGCCTGGACGGCAAGAGCATCATCATTCTCGACCCCGAGCGCCTGGCCCGCCGCGCCCGCGTCTGAGCTGTAAGGAAGGGCTCCCTGTTATCGCTTTTCGTATAGCAGGGGGCCCTTCTTAACGCCCCCGGTGGCAGATTCTGCCCTCGGTTAACCAGCCTCGACGTGGGCGCCGTGGAACGGGCACCCTGGGTCGATGCCGAGCAGAGTCGCCGTCCTGTCCGACATCCACGGTTCGCTCCCGGCCCTGGAGGCCGTCCTGGCTGAACCCGACGTGGCCACTGCCGACGCGGTAGTGGTCACCGGGGACATCGCCGCCGGCCCACAGCCGGTGGAGGTGCTCGACCTGCTCGCCGGGTTGGGTGAGCGGGTGTACTGGGTCAACGGCAACGCCGACCGGGAGTTGGTGGCGGCACGGGACGGCCGGGAGCCGGAGCACCCGGAGTCGCGTTGGGCCGCCACCCAACTGCGGGCCGATCAGGTCGACCGCCTCGCGGCGCTGCCGCTGACCCTCACCCTGCCGGTGGACGGACTCGGTCCGGTGCTGTTCTGCCACGCGACCCCGCGGAACGACGAGGAGGTCGTGCTGGTCGACACCCGACTGGAACGCTGGGTGGAGGTGCTCGCCGACGTACCGGCCGAGGTGCGCACGGTGGTGTGCGGGCACACCCACATGCCGTTCGTCCGGCTTGTCGACCGACGGCTGATCGTGAACCCCGGCAGCGTGGGAATGCCCTACGGGCCGACGGGGGCGCACTGGGCCCTGCTCGGGCCGGGAGTGCAGCTACGCCGTACGGAGTTCGACCTGACCGCCGCGTGTACCCGGATCGCCACGGAATCCGGCTATCCCCAGGCGGCCGAGTGGGCCGACGAGTACGTCCGATCCCGCAACAGCGACATCGACGCCCTACTCACCTTCGCCCCCCACGACGGCCGCTGACCCCACCCCCAACCCCCTCCCCCCTCCCCCCACCTCCCCCCACCTCGTCCGTTGATCATGAAGTTAGCGGCGTATTCGATCTCAAAAACGGCAGCTAACCTCATGATCAACTGGGGAGGGGAGGGGTGAGGGGAGGGGAGGGGGGAGGGGTGCTGGGAAAAAGCAGGCTTGACTGTTTCTTTTTGGGTCGGCAGGCTGGGCGGGTGTCGTCCACATCGATCCGCGTACCGCAGCAGGAGCGCAGCCGTAACACCCAGGCCCGACTTCTGGCGGCCACCGTGGACTCCCTGGTCGAGTGCGGCTGGGCCGGCACCACCACCACGGCCGTGGCCGCCCGGGCCGGGGTGTCCCGGGGAGCGCAACTGCACCACTACCCCACGAAGGCCGCCCTGGTGATGGCGGCCGTCGAGCACCTGGCCGAGCGACGGGCCGCCGAGATCCGCGCCGAGGCCGCCGCACTGCCGGCCGGTCCCGACCGGCTGGGGCGGGTGGTGGACATGCTGGCGACGCTGTTCACCGGCCCACTCTTCGCCGCCGCGCTGGAGTTGTGGGTCGCGGCCCGCACCGACCCGCCGCTGCGGGCCGCTCTGGTACCGCTGGAGGCGCGGGTCGGTCGCGAGATGCACCGGTTGACCGTCGAACTGCTCGGTGCCGACGAGCGACGTCCGGGCGTACGGGAGTCCGTGCAGGCCACCCTCGACCTGCTACGTGGTCTCGGCGTGGCCAACCTGCTCTCCGACGACTCCGCCCGGCGCGGCGCCCTGCTGGCGGTGTGGAAACACCAGCTCGCGACCGCCCTGGCCGCACACCCCCACCGCTGAGCCGAGAGGTGTCCATGGTCGAGCTGGACCGTCTGCTGACCGACCTGGCCGAGGAGTCGGCCCAGCTCGACGCCCTGGTCGCCCCGCTACCGGTCGACGGCTGGGCACTGCCCACCCCGGCACCCGGCTGGACCATCGCGTACCAGATCGCCCATCTGGCCTGGACCGACCACGTGGCGCGGCTCGCGGCCACCGATCCGACGGCCTTCTTCGACTCCATCTCGCGGGCCGGCGCCGATCTCGCCGGCTTCGTCGACCGAGGTGCCGAGGAGTTTCTGGCCCCACCGGCCGAGTTGCTGGCCCGGTGGCGGGACGGCCGGAATGCGCTGGCCACCGCCCTCGCCGACGCCCCGCCCGGCGAGCGCCTTCCCTGGTACGGCACCCGGATGACCCCCGCCTCGATGGCGACCGCTCGGATCATGGAGACCTGGGCGCACGGTCAGGACGTCGCCGACGCGCTCGGGGTGAGCCGACCGCCGACCGACCGGCTGCGGCACGTCGCGTACCTCGGTGTTCGTACCCTCGGGCACAGCTTCGCCGCCCACGGCCGGCCGGTACCCGACCGCCCGGTGCGGGTCGAACTCACCCCACCCGGCGCGACGGCCGAGGTCTGGGCCTTCGGGCCGGCCGACGCGGCCAACCGGGTGACCGGCCCGGCCCTGGACTTCTGCCTGCTGGTCACCCAGCGCCGGCACCCGGCGGACCTGGCGTTGGTCGCGACCGGCCGGGTGGCGCGGGAGTGGCTGGAGGTGGCCCAGGCGTTCGCCGGTCCACCCGGGACCGGCCGGGAACCAACCGCACCGACACCGCCGAGCGACGCCGACCCGACACCACCATCCGGCGCCGCCCCTGGCCCGGCGGGCACGGAGGCGGCGGGCACGGAGCCGGCGGGCACGGAGCCGGCGGGCGCGGGACCGGCGGGCGCGGGACCGGCGGGCGCGGGACCGGCGGGCGCCCCGGACGGTACGGCCGCGGGAGTCGCCCGGTGACCGCGCCGATCCGGATCGGCAATGCCTCCGGCTTCTACGGTGACCGCCGCTCGGCCTGGCGGGAGATGCTCGACGGTGGCGATCTCGACGTGCTCACCGGCGACTATCTGGCCGAGTTGACCATGCTGATCCTGGGCCGGGACAGGCTGAAGGATCCCGATCTGGGCTACGCGCGCACCTTCCTGCGCCAGCTGGAGGACTGCCTGGGTACCGCCGCCGAGAAGGGCGTCCGGATCGTGACCAACGCCGGCGGGTTGAACCCGGCCGGGCTGGCCGACGCGCTGCGGTCGCTGGCCGACCGGCTCGGCCTACCGGCGAAGATCGGGTACGTCACCGGCGACGCGATCGAGCGACCGGGCGCGCTCACCGCGAACGCGTACCTCGGGGCCTTCGGCATCGCCGCCTGCCTGCGGGGCGGGGCGGACATCGTGGTGACCGGCCGGGTGACCGACGCCTCGCTGGTGGTGGGTCCGGCGGCCGCCCACTTCGGCTGGCGGGACGCCGACCTCGACGAGTTGGCCGGCGCAACGGTGGCCGGGCACCTGATCGAGTGCGGCGCCCAGGTGACCGGAGGCAACTTCAGCTTCTTCACCGAACTGCCCGACCGGGGTCGCCGGCCCGGTTTCCCGATCGTCGAGGTGTACGCCGACGGTTCCTCGGCGGTCACCAAGCACCCGGGTACCGGCGGAGCGGTCACCGTCGAGACCGTCACCGCGCAACTGCTCTACGAGATCGAGGGGCCCGCCTACCTCGGTCCGGACGTCGTCGCCCGGCTGGACAGCGTCGCCCTCGCACCGGACGGTCCCGACCGGGTACGGGTCAGCGGCGTCCGCGGCGCCGCCCCGCCGCAGCACCTCAAGGTGGGCGTGACGAAGCTCGGCGGGTTCCGCAACGGGATGACGTTCGTGCTCTGCGGGTTGGACATCGAGGCGAAGGCCGAACTGGTCCGGACGCAGCTCACCGACGCGGTCGGGCCGGACGGGCTGGAGTTCACCCTGGCCCGCACGGACCATCCGGACGCCACCGAAACCGAGGTGGCGAGCGCGCTGCTGCACGTGAACCTGCGGGCCGACGACCCCAAGCGGGTCGGGCGGGGATTCTCGGCCGCCGCCGTGGAACTGGCGCTGGCCTCGTACCCGGGCTGCACCCTGACCACGCCGCCCGGGGACGCCCGGCCGTACGGGGTGTTCACCGCGGAACACGTACCGCAGGACTCCGTGGAACATCTGGCGGTGCTGCCCGACGGGAGCCGGGTCCGGATCCCACCGCCCTCGGCGACCGCACCGCTGCCGGGGCGTTTGGAGGGGGCCCTTCCTATACAAAAAGCGATAACAGGGGGCCCTTCCTTTCCCTCAAGCCGGCGGGGGCCGCTGGGCGAGGTGGTCGGCGCCCGCTCGGGTGACAAGGGCGGCGACGCGAACCTGGGCGTCTGGGCCCGCACCGACCCGGCGTACGACTGGCTGCGCGGCTGGTTGACCGTCGACCGGCTGCGCGAACTGCTGCCGGAGACCGCCGGGTTGACCGTCGAGCGGTACGAGTTGCCCAACCTGCGAGCGGTCAACTTCGTGCTGCGCGGTCTGCTCGGCGCGGGCGTGGCCGCCTCGACCCGGTTCGATCCGCAGGCCAAGGCGCTCGGTGAGCTGCTCCGGTCCCGCATCGTCGACCTACCGGACCTGCCGGGCCTGCCGGACCCGACCACCCCGATCAGTACGGACCGCGCGACCAGCACGGACGGCGCGGACATCCCGGCCGGCGGGGACGGCGCGGCATGAGTCTTGTCGACACGCCCGAGCGGCGGCAGTTGCGCGAGCTGACCCGGTCCTTCGTGACCCGGGAGGTGTTGCCGCACCTGGCCGACTGGGAACGGACCGGCGAGGTGCCGCGATCGCTGCACCGGACCGCCGCCGAGCTGGGCCTGCTCGGGATCGGCTTCCCGGAGAAGGTCGGCGGCAGCGGCGGGGACCTGCTGGACTCCATCGTGGTCACCGAGGAGCTGATCCGCGCGGGCGGCTCGTCCGGGCTGGTGGCCGCCCTGTTCACCCACGGCATCGCGCTGCCGCACATCGTGGCCGCGGCCGGCGCCGGGCCGGGGCTGCCGACCCGGTCCACGGTCCGGGCCGGGTCCGCCGGCGCGCGGGCCGGTCAGGACCTCGTCGACCGGTACGTCCGACCCACCCTGGCCGGGGAGCGGATCGGCGCGCTCGCGATCACCGAGCCGGGCGGCGGCTCCGATGTGGCCGGCATCCGCACCACGGCCCGCCTCGACGGTGAGCACTACGTGGTGAACGGCACGAAGACGTACATCACCAGCGCGGTCCGGGCCGACTTCGTGACCACGGCGGTCAGCACCGGGCGGGCCGGCGGAGGGCCGATGTCGCTGCTGGTCATCGACAAGGGGCTGCCCGGCTTCACCGTGGGGCCGCCGCTGGCCAAGATGGGCTGGCACTGCTCGGACACCGCCGAGCTGTCCTTCGCGGACGTCCGGGTGCCGGCCACGAACCTGGTCGGCCCGGTCGACACCGGGTTCCTCCAGATCATGCAGCATTTCGCCACCGAGCGGCTGTCGCTGGCCACCAGCGCGTACGCCACGGCGCAGCGCTGCCTCGACCTGACCGTCGGGTGGTGCCGGGACCGGCACACGTTCGGCCAGCCGCTGGCCAGCCGCCAGGTGATCCGGCACCGGCTGGCCGAAATGGCCACGGTGACCGAGGCGGCCCGCAGCTACGTACACGACGTGGCGACCCGGGTCGCGGCGGGGCAGCCCCTGGTCACCGAGGTGGCGATGGCCAAGAACGTCGCGGTGGCCGCCTGCGACCGAGTGGTGGACGCCGCGGTGCAGTTGCACGGCGGGTTCGGTTACCTGCGCGACGCCGAGGTCGAGCGGCACTACCGGGACGCCCGCATCCTCGGCATCGGCGGCGGCACCACCGAGATCATGAACGAGATCATCGCGAAGGGTCTGGGGATCTAGGGATGACGGTGTTGCGTACCGCGCCGGTGACCGGTGCCGCCAACCGGGCCGCCATGCTGGACCGGCTGGCCGAGTTGGACGCCGCGCTCGACCAGGCGCGGGCCGGTGGCGGCGAGAAGTACGTGACCCGGCATCACGGCCGGGGCAAGCTGCTCCCCCGGGAACGGATCGAGCTGCTGCTGGACCGGGACGCGCCGTTCCTCGAACTGTCCCCGGTGGCCGGCTGGGGCACCGACTTCCCGGTGGGCGGCAGCGTGGTGACCGGCATCGGGGTGGTCGAGGGCGTCGAGTGCCTGGTCGTCGCCAACGATCCGACGGTACGCGGCGGCGCGGTGAACCCGATCTCGCTGGCCAAGACCCGCCGGGCCGGGGAGATCGCGTACGCGAACCGGCTGCCGATGGTCAACCTGGTCGAGTCTGCGGGTGCGGATCTGCCCAGCCAGGCCGACATCTTCATCCCGGGTGGCCGGGTGTTCCGGGATCTGACCCGGCTCTCGGCGGCCGGCATCCCGACCGTCAGCGTGGTGTTCGGCAACGCCACGGCCGGTGGCGCGTACGTGCCGGGGATGTCCGACTACACGATCATGGTGCGGGACCGGGCGAAGGTCTTCCTCGCCGGGCCACCGCTGGTGAAAATGGCCACCGGCGAGGTGACCGATGACGAGTCGCTGGGTGGGGCGGCCATGCACGCCACCCGGTCCGGTCTGGCGGACTTCCTGGCCGAGGACGAGCGGGACGGGATCCGGCTGGCCCGTCGGTGCGTCCGGCGGCTCAACTGGCGCAGGCAGGGCCCGCCGCCGCGTACCGCCGACCCGAACCCACCGGTGTACGACCCGGAGGAGTTGCTGGACATCGCCAGCGCGGACCTCAAGGTGCCGTTCGACCCGCGCGAGGTGTTGGCCCGGGTGCTGGACGGCAGTGAGTTCGACGAGTTCAAGCCGGCGTACGGCGCGGCGCTGGTGACCGGTTGGGGGGAGCTGCACGGCTGGCCGGTCGGGGTGCTGGCGAACGCTCGCGGGGTGCTGTTCAGCGAGGAGGCGCAGAAGGCCACGCAGTTCATCCAGCTCGCGAACGCCGCCGACACTCCGCTGATCTTTCTGCAGAACACCACCGGCTACATGGTGGGGACCGAGTACGAGCAGCGCGGCATCATCAAGCACGGCGCGTTGATGATCAACGCGGTGTCGAACTCGACGGTGCCGCACCTGACGGTGAACCTCGGCGCGTCGTACGGGGCTGGCAACTACGGCATGTGCGGCCGGGCGTATGAGCCGAGGTTCCTGTTCACCTGGCCCAACGCGCGCTCGGCGGTGATGGGCCCGGCGCAGCTCGCCGGGACGCTGTCCATCGTGGCCCGGCAGGCCGCGCGGGCCCGGGGCCGGGAGTACGACGAGGAGTCCGACGCCGCCATGCGGGCCATGGTGGAGCGGCAGATCGAGTCGCAGTCGGCGGCGCTGTTCCTGTCCGGCCGGCTCTACGACGACGGCGTGATCGATCCCCGGGACACCCGTACCGTCCTCGGGCTGTGCCTGTCCGCCGTCCACAACGCCCCGGTGCGCGGCGCCGAGGGCTTCGGCATCTTCCGGATGTGACATGCCCATGTTCTCGTTGATCATGAAGTTGCCGCCGCGACACGCCGACACGGCGACCGGCAACCTCATGATCAACCAGGCGGGGCGACGGGTGGGGAGGAGGGGGCTCGCATGATCTGTCGACTGTTGGTCGCGAACCGGGGCGAGATCGCCCGGCGGATCATCGCGACCTGCCGCGAGTTGGGCATCGAGACGGTGGCCGTGTACTCCGACGCGGACAACGACGCGCCGTACGTGACCGAGGCCGACACCGCGGTGCGGTTGCCGGGCAACGCGCCGGCCGAGACGTACCTGCGGATCGAACGGCTCGTGGCGGCGGCCCGGCGGGCCGGCGCGGACGCGGTGCATCCGGGGTACGGCTTCCTGGCCGAGAACGCGGCCTTCGCGGCTGCCGTGGTCGACGCCGGCCTGACCTGGGTCGGGCCACCCGCCGAGGCCATCGCCGCGATGGGCGACAAGATCCAGGCGAAGGCGCTGCTCGCCGACGCGGGCGTGCCGATGCTGCCCACGTACACCGACCCGGCGCAGGTCACCGACTTCCCGGTGCTGGTCAAGGCGGCGGCCGGCGGCGGCGGCCGGGGCATGCGGATCGTCCGGGAGCCGGCCGAACTGGCCGATGCCGTGGCCGCCGCGCGCCGGGAGGCCGAGTCGGCGTTCGGCGACGGAACGGTCTTCCTGGAGCGGTACGTCGAACGCTCCCGGCACGTCGAGGTGCAGATCTTCGGCGACGTCCACGGTACGGTGCTCAGCCTCGGCGAGCGGGAGTGCTCGATCCAGCGCCGGCACCAGAAAATTCTCGAGGAGGCGCCGGCGGTGATCCCGGACCGGCTACGCCGCGCGCTGGCCGAGGCGGCGGTCGCGGCGGGTCGGGCGGTCGGCTACGTGGGCGCCGGCACCGTCGAATTCCTCCTGGCCCCCACCCCCCAGACACAGCCGGAGCCGGGGTCTGGCGGAGGCGGCCACCGGCCCGATGGACCAGCCGGAGCACAGCCGGAGCCGGGGTCTGGCGAAGGCGGCCACCGGCCCGATGGACCAGCCGGAGCACAGCCGGAGCCGGGGTCTGGCGAAGGCGAGCACCGGCCCGATGGACCAGCCGGAGAGTTCTACTTTCTGGAGATGAACACCCGGCTCCAGGTCGAACACCCGGTGACCGAGTGCGTCACCGGGCTTGACCTGGTCCGGCTGCAACTGCTGGTCGCACAGGGTGAGCCGCTACCGATGGCCGCGGCGCCGCCGGTGCGCGGGCACGCCATCGAGGTACGGCTGTGCGCCGAGGACCCGGCCCGGGACTGGTTACCGGCCACCGGCGTCCTGCACCGGTTCACCGTGCCCGGCGCGGCTCACGGGCTGCGACTGGACTCGGGCGTCCTGACCGGCTCGACCGTGAGCGTCCACTACGACTCGATGTTGGCCAAGCTGATCGCCTGGGCGCCGACCCGCGCCGAGGCGGCCCGGGTACTCGCCAGTGCCCTGGCCCGGGCGGAGATCCACGGCATAACCACCAACCGAGACCTCCTGGTCCGCACCCTCCGCACCCCAGCCTTCACCACCACCAAAAGCACGCGATCTTGGAACTCTGTGGCCCCTGGAGGGGTAACAGGACTCCAAGATCCGGAAAGTGGGACGGACACCGGGTTCCTCGATCGGCACCCCGAGGTCTTCCAGCCACTCGCCGGACCGGGCGCGGTACGCCTGGCCGCGTTGGCCGCCGCGCTCGCCGGAGCCGCCGGTCGGCGCGCCACCGCCACCGTGCTGGCGGGGCTGCCGTCCGGCTGGCGCAACGTGCCGGCCGTACCGCAGTCGGTCCGGTTCGCCGCTCCGACCGGCGAGTTGGAGGTCCGGTACCGGCTGGACCGCACCGGCGCACTGGTGTCGTGGTCCGTCGGCCCCCCGTCCAACCCTGCTGATCAGGTGCCTTACAGCGAGAATCCGGCGTCCACGCGCGATGAGAAGACCCCGGGAGCCGAGGGGCTCGCGGGGGTCGCGGAGACGACGAGGGACGCGGGGGTCGGCGAGAGGACGAGGGACGCGGGGGACGCGGAGACGACAAGAGACGCGGAGACGACGAGGGACGCGGGGGTCGAGGGGGTCGCGGAGGCCATGGAGGTCGGGCTGATCGCGGCGGACGCCGACCGGGTGGTCCTCGACGTCGACGGGTTGCGGCAGACCTTTGCCGTACACCGGGTCGGTGCGGACGTCTTCGTCGACGGCCTGGACGGTTCGGTCGCCCTGGCCGAGCTGCCACGGTTCCCGGAGCCGGTGGCCGAGCTGGCGGCCGGCTCGCTGGTCGCGCCGCTGCCCGGCGCGGTCACCCGGATCTGCGTCGAGGTCGGCCAGCGGGTGGCGGCGGGTGATCTGCTGCTCACCCTCGAAGCGATGAAACTCGAACACCCGGTGCTCACCCCGGCCGCCGGCACCGTCGTCGAACTACCGGTACCGGCCGGCGGCCAGGTCGACACCGGGGCCGTGCTGGCCGTCGTCGAACCCGACTGACCGGCCATCGTCGAACCCGACCGAAAGGCGTCCACCGTGGACTTCGACCTCACCGACGAACAGGAGCAGCTCCGCGCCGCCGTACGGGCGCTGGGCAGGCGGTACGGCCACGAGTACTTCGTCGCCAAGGCGAAGGCCGGGGAACACACCACCGAACTGTGGGCCGAGGCCGGCAAGCTCGGCTACCTGGGCGTCAACATCCCGACCGAGTACGGCGGGGGTGGCGGCGGGATCACCGAGTTGGCCATCGTCTGCGAGGAGTTGGCGGCGGCTGGCTGCCCGCTGCTGCTGCTCGTGGTCTCCCCGGCCATCGCGGCGACGGTGATCGCCAGGCACGGCACCGAGGCGCAGCGCGCCCAGTTCCTGCCCGGCTTCGCGGACGGCTCGCTCAAGGTGGTCTTCGCGATCACCGAGCCGGAGGCCGGCTCCAACTTCCACCGGCTCGGCACCGTGGCCCGGCGGGACGACGACGACTGGCTGCTGTCCGGGCGCAAGTGTTACATCTCCGGCGTCGACGAGGCGCAGTACGTCCTGGTGGTCGCCCGGATCGCAGACGAGAACGCCGCCGACGAGAACGCGGCCGACGAGAGCGCTGCCGGTAAGAACGCTGCCGGCGAGGGCGCCCCCGCCGGTGGCGGGCGGCAGCGGCTCCGGCCCGCACTGTTCCTGGTGCCCACGGACGCCGCCGGGCTGACCCGCTCCAAACTGGACATGGAGATCCTGTCCCCGGAGAACCAGTTCCTGCTCTACCTGGACGACGTACGGCTGCCGGCCGACGCCCTGGTCGGCGGTCCCGACTCGGGCCTGCCGGCGCTGTTCGCCGGGCTCAACCCCGAACGGATCACGGTGGCCGCCATGAGCGCCGGCACCGGACGGTACGCGGTGGAGCGGGCCAGCGCGTACACGGCGACCCGGAAGGTCTGGGGCGGCCGGACCATCGGCTCACACCAGGGCGTGGCCCACCCGCTCGCGCACGCGATGGTGCAGGTCGAGCTGGCCCGGTTGATGATCTACAAAGCGGCCACCCTGTACGACGCCGGCCGGGACCTGGAGGCCGGGGTGGCCGGCAACATGGCCAAGTACGCCTCGGCCGACGCGGCGGCGCTGGCCGTGGACACCGCCATCCAGTCGCTCGGCGGCAACGGCATGACCACCGAGTACGGCGTGGCCACGCTGCTGGGCGCGGTACGCGCCGGCCGGATCGCCCCGGTCAGCCGCGAGATGATCCTCAACTTCGTGGCACAACACGTCCTCGCCCAGGACAAATCCTACTGACCTGAAAGGAAGGGCCCCCTGTTATCGCTTTTTGTATAGGAAGGGCCCCCGCTTAACCTCCCAGACCGGGCACCGGGCACCGGGCACCGGGCACCGGGCACCGGGCACCGGGCACCGGGCACCGGGCACCGGGCACCGGGCACCGGGCACCGGGCACCGGGCACCGGGCACCGGGCGAGTTTCGCTGGGCGAACTCGTCACCGTTGACTAAGCAGGTGGCTGACCCCGACGATCATGCCGGATCCGATCGATCGGGTCGGCCACACCAGGACGGGGAACTCGATGGCAGCCACCACGGACAGCGACAACACCACAGACGACAGCGACTGGGTTACGGCGCCGACGAGCCGGGCGGACGCCCAACTCACCGCGCTGATCCTGGGCTTCTTCGCCGGCATGTGGTTCAACTGGGGCCGTACGGGCGCGCCGGCCTGGTTGTCCGGCCTACTCCTGGTCATGGGCCTGCTGAGCCTGGTGGTCGCGGTGCTCGGCGGCCTTGGCACCTGGCGTTGGCGACGCGAGCTGACCACTGCCCGGAACCGCACGGCGTCCCGCAGGTACGGCATCATCGTCGGGCTCAGCTACGTCGTGCTCTTCGTCGGCGCGGCGACACTGGGCCGGAGTGGGCACCCGGACTACATCGCCCCGTGGGTCGCCTTCGTGATCGGCGTCCATTTCTGGGTCCTGATACCGGTGTTGCGCGACCGTCGGGTCCTCGTTCCGCTGGGTGCCGTCGTGGTGGGCATCGCAGCCGCAGCGCTCGCGCTGCACCTGGCGGACGTCGCGAAGGCCAACGTGGTCACCGGCGTCGGCGCCGGAACGGCGCTACTGGCGGTGGCGGTGTTGGAACTGCTGCGTCGCAAGCCTTCGGCCAGCTGACCGAGCCGGAGACCAACCGGCCCGGCAGCCAGCGACCAGATCAGCCGTAGAGCAACCGGGCAGCCGGCGACCGCACCCAGCCACGGCTGGTACCGGCCGACCACCGGCCGGGGTGGACACCGACTGGCCGGGCCGGTCAGTCCCGGCGGGGCACCGCACCGGCCAACGGTGGCACCACCGGTGGCAGCCGCTTCGGCGTACCGGTCACCGGTCGGCCGAGCGACGCCGGGTTTCCGGCGGGCATCACCGAACGGGCCCACCCGGCGGACACCTTGTCGTCGGGAACGGCCTGGAACGGTTGTATGTCGCCCACGCACACGGTGCCGGCGGCTGGCAGCGTTCCGGCCAGCAGGTAGCCGTCGACCGCCCCGGTCACGCACTCCGAGGTGCCGTAGGCGGTGTGTCCGAAACTGT
Organism: Plantactinospora sp. A48; assembly: GCF_055793945.1. Lineage (NCBI taxonomy): Bacteria > Bacillati > Actinomycetota > Actinomycetes > Micromonosporales > Micromonosporaceae > Plantactinospora > Plantactinospora sp. A48. Next base: position 59,419 of record NZ_JBTIXF010000026.1, read on the forward strand.
CACTGGACAGCAGCCGGCTGTTCGGGAGCAGGGCCGCCGTCGACACCGCGCCCGCGTAGTTGGTCGCCGGGTCCCAGTAGTCCCCCACGACCAGCACCGGGGCGCTGGTCCACCGGTCGAACGGGCCGGTGTAGGCGTCCTCGTCCCGCACGGTCCAACTGGCCCGGGCGCAGGGCGCCGTGATCCAGCTCCAGGGTAGGCCGAAGTACGGCGCCCGCTGGTCGGCCCGGGTGGCCAGTGCCGACCAGTCCTCCGCACGTTGGCCGTGGACGCCGTCCGTGCAGATCACCCCGAGGCTCGCCTCCAGACCGTTGTCGTACGGGAAGTCGTACCGTGGGATCTGGTTGTTGCCCGGCTGGTCAGCGGCCTGGCCACCGCTGACGGGGCCGGGCCCGCTCGATGGCCGCGTGCTGGTTCCTCGGCCGGCGGGGCGACGGATCAGCCGGGCGAGCCCGGTCCGGGCGCCTGCCCGCGCGGCGGCCGTGGCCTTCGGGTCGCTGAGGGCGAGCAGTTGTCGCGTCATGTCCACCAGGGGTTCGTAACCGGCCGGGTCGTACAGGTAGAAGAGCGCCGCCGACACGAAGTCCTCGTACGTGACGACGATCCGGCCCTCGTCCGGATCCGTGGCCACCAGCGGTCCGGTCCGCAGCCGGCGGGCCACCCGGTCGAAGGCCGCGACGGGATCGCCCTCCGCCGCGAGCTCGCATGTCGCCGCACCGGCCTTTCCGCACCGGGTGAGGATCTCGCGCAGCGCCCGGTACGCCCCGTCGGAGCTGCGCAACCGGTCCTCCAGCAGCAGGTCGGGATTCCGTTGGTCGCCGACCCAGCCGCGCGGGTCGACCACTCCGTCGACCACCACGGCCCGGACCCGGTCGGGGAACATGTTCGCGTAGTACTGTCCGAGCACTGTGCCGTAGCTGAAACCCAGATAACTCAGCTTCGTGTCGCCCACCGCCCGGCGCAGCACGTCCATGTCCCGGGCGACCTCCGCGGTGGACATGGCGCCGGCCAGTCTGTCGCCGGTGGTCGAGCAGCTTCGGCCGAGCGTCTTCGAGGCGGCCACGAAGGCTCGCTGCTCGGTTCGGCCGACCGGGAACGGCCGGTTCAGCCCGGTCAGCACCCGGGACTGTTCGTGGACCGAATCGAAGCACCGTAACTGCTCGCTGGCGCCGATGCCGCGCGGGTCAACGCCCACGATGTCGAACCGGTCGAGCAGGTCGTCGCCCAGGAAGTACGGCGCGGAGAGGGCCATGTCCGCGCCGGAACCGCCGGGTCCGCCGGGGTTCACGAAGAGACTGCCGAGCCGTTGACGCTGGTCGCGTGCCCTGACCCGGAGCAGGGCGACCTCCGTGGTGTCCCCGGTCGGGCGGTCGTAGTCGAGCGGCAACCGGGCGGTGGCGCACTGCGCGTAGTCGTAGCAGTCGTACCAGTCGAGCCTCGGGGTGGGTACCCGGTCCACCCGGTTCGCCTCGGCGGCCGGATCCGAGCGGATCGCCGAGGCGATCGTGGCCGACCGGCCCGAGGCACGCCCGCCGGTCGCGGACCCGGCCAACCCGGGCGCGGCCGGGCCGGCGCCGACCGATCCGGGGTGGGCCGGCGCGGGACCGGCGGTCAGGAGTCCACTGAGTACGACACCGGCGATTGCGGCGCCGAACACTCGACATGGTGGGCGCATACGGGTACCCCGCTCACTGTTGGTAACCGAGCCTTTGACGGCCGTACAAACGGATCAACGAGGCTGGCACCGCTGACGTAGTCCCCCGACCTGCGGCAAACCGCCACGATCGGGGAAACGCCGGGGTCAGGGGCGGAGAATGCCGGTCGAGATATGCGATATGCCCGAAGGGCGGCGGCCGGGAGATGCCCGGGGATCAGCGGCCGAGGGTGGGCCCGACCAGGCCGTCCACGCCCTTGCCGGCCAGGCAGCGGTAGCTGCGGTCGCCCGCCGCCGTGGCGGCGTGGTCGGGCGGCAGCACCTCGAACCGCCATCCGCCGCCGGCGTCGTACCCGGTCAGCGCGTTGAACGTGTCGTCGGCGCAGAGCCGGCTGACCGCCCGGGCCGCCCGCACCGCGTCGTGATCGCCCGGGTCGACGCCGGAGGGCAGCTCACCCAGGGCGTACGTCTCCCAGGTGTGGCGCGCGTCGCAGGCCACCGACCTGGCCTCGGCCGCCGTGCCCCGGATGCGTACGGGGCCGAAACATTCCGGTCGGGTCGGGCAGCGACCGCCGGCCGGCAGGCCGTTGCGGCAGCCGCGCAGGGCGACCGGGCCGGTCGGCCGCGCCGACGGGGTCGGTCCGGGCGGTGGGGTGGTGGGGCCGGTCCCCGCCGATGGCCGGGATCCGGTCCCGCCCCCGGGGTGCCGACCGGCGTACCAGGACAGCGCGCCCACGGTCACCAGCAGGGCGAGTGCGCCGAGGACGGCGAGCGCGATCTGCCAGGCCGGCCGCCGACCGCCACGGCGCCCGGACCCGGGCACGGTGGGGGTCTGATCGGCCGGTATCTCCGGGCGGCGACCGGCGGGTCCGCCATGGGCCGCACCGCCCGACACCGGGGTCCGGGACCCGGGCACCCTCGGATGGGGCGGCCCGGGGACGGGCGCACCAGACAGCGGCGCCCCCGGGACGGGTACGCCAGCGACGCGCGCCCCCGGCACCGGTCCGCCGGAGACGGGCGGCCCCGACACCGGCATGCCGGAGGTCGGCCCGCCCGACACCGGTACACCGGCCACCCGTGCCCCCAACGGCACGGCGGCCAGCAGCTCACGCAGGTGTTCGGCGGAGGGTCGGTGCGCGGGGTCGTTGGCCATTCCGCGCCGCAGCACGTCGAGCAGTTCGGTGGGTACGCCGGGCAGGTCGGGCACCGGTTGGTGGAACATCTCCATCAGCATGACCAGGCTGGGGTCGCGCTCGGCACGCCAGCGCGGCGGCCGGCCGTGCATCACCGCGTAGAGCGTGGCGCAGAGCGCGTACACGTCCACGGCCGGGGCCGGTGGTGCGTGCCGGAACATCTCCGGCGGCGCGTACGCCGGGGTCAGCACCTCCAGCGTCAGCGTCGGATCGCGCACCTCGGCCAGCACGGCGAGGCCGAAGTCGGCCAGCACGGCGGAGTTGAAGTGCGAGTACAGGATGTTGGCCGGTTTGACGTCCCGGTGCAGTACGCCGGCCGCGTGCGAGTGGGCCAGCGCGTCGGCGATCTTGACGCCGAGGTCGCGGGCCTCGGCCGCGCCGAGCGGGGAGTGCCGCATCCGTTCGGCGTACGAGCCGTCGCACAGTTCCATGATCAGGTACGGGTGCTGGTCGGCCGTGACCCCGACGTCGAACAGGTCGACCACGTGCGGATGTGAGGACATCCGACCGGCGGCCCGTGCCTCGCGCAGAAATCGCTGCTGGTCGCGCTCGCTGTCCAGCGTCCGGTTCTCCACCTTGACCGCGACCTCGCGGCCCACCGACACCTGGGTGGCCCGGTAGACGGTGGCGTAGCCACCTCGGGCAAAGAGGGACAGATCGGTCAGACCGGGCACGGCTGGCATCGACGACCGGCCCGGCTGAGTATCTGTCACGGAACGAAAATACCTAAGCGGCCGAATGGTGGGGCTCCCCGCACCATCGTCCCCGTTCCGCGCCACCGTCCCGGACCCCGCAACGCCCGCCCCCACAGGTCAGCGTCCGGGTCCGGCAGGGCCGCCGCAGGCCGTACGGCGGGCGTCCTCACCCCACCGGCCGGGTCGGCGACGGCACACCGCCACTCAGCGCCGCTGGCTCGTCCGGCGGATCACCGAGCCGGGCCCGCAGGGCGTCCGCCCCGGGCCGCTCACCGGCCTGCTGCGTCGCGTACGCCAGACGTACCGCCTCGTCGGCCGCCGCCACCGCCTCGTCCCGACAGCCGTCCGCGGCGAGCGCCTCGGCCAGCACCTCGGCGGCGATGACGTGGCTGCGCACGTCCTCGGCCGGTGCCTCGATGGCCTGGCGGGCCCAGTCGACGGCCTCGCCGGTCCGCCCAACGGCGAGCAGCGCGGAGGCGTACCGGGCCAGCGTCTGGCTCCGGGAGAACAGCAGCGCGGGCGCGTTGGCCGTGGTGGCGATCGGCTCGATCAACTCCACCGCGGTGGCCGCGTCACCGACGGCGAGCCGGGCCATCGCCAACAGTACCCGCGGGGCCACCTGGGCCGGCGCCAGCGGATTGTGCGGTTCGACGGCCGCCAGGACCGCCTGGGCGTCCCGCTCGGCGGCCACCGGGTCGCCGCCGTCGAGCGCCACGAAGCCGCGCAGCGTGCCGGCCATCCCGGTCAGCAACGGGTGGCTGGTCCGCGCGCCATAGTCGAGCGCGTCGGTGAGCAGGTCGTACGCGTGATCCGGCTCGCCCAGCCCGCGCGCCACCACCCCCCGGACGACCAGCGCGAACCCGCGCCCCCAGTCGTCGTTGGCGGCCGCGAAGTCCCGGTACGCCCGCCGGGCCTCCCGGTCCGCCTCGGCCAGCTCCCCCAGCTCGGCCGCGGCGAACGCCTCGACCGCGCGCAACGTGCCGACCGCCCACGATTCGCCGACCCGCTCACCGAACGGCAGGAAGACCCGGGCCAGCCGCCGAGCCTCGCGCAGCCGCCCCGCCAGCAGCCGGGCGAAGGCCGTGGTGCCGCGCATCCAGGCCCGGCCGACCGGATCACCCAGCTCGGCGAAGAGTCGCGCCGCCCGGCCGAGTACCGCGTCGGTGCCGGCGAAGTCGCCCCGGGTGGTGGTCACCCAGGCCAGGTTCTGCAACGACCAGGCCTGCCCGCGCCGGTCCCCGGCGGCCAGATTCACCTGGTACGCACCGGCGAACCGGCTACTCGCCTCGCTCAACCGACCGCCGACGAAGTCGGCCATGCCGAGCCGGCGCATCGCCGACGCGCGGTGCGGGGCGAGGTCGGCGTCGGTCGCCACCGTCAGCGCCTCCTGCCAGCTGGCCACGGCCCGGCCGCGGTCGCCGAGCGCCTGGTAGCACTGCCCGGCCAGCAGCAGCGCGCCGGCTCGGCTGGCGATGTCGTCACCCGCGTTCGCGCCGATCTTCTCGGCGAACGCCAGCGCGTCACCCGGTCGGCCGACCTGGAGCAGGGCCCGGGCGTGGATCAGCCGGTCGCCGGTGTCCAGGGTGCCGCCCGCCAGCCGGGCGGCTCGTTCCGCGTACCCGACGGTGGCGGCCGGCTCCCCGGCGGCCAGCGCCCGGCGCGCCGAGCGGGTCAGCGCCGCCACCCCGAGCGGGAGCACGCCACGGGCCAGTGCGTCGGCGCGCAGGCTCACCGCGTCGGCTAGCGCCGCGGCGCGTTCGACGTGCTCGGCCACGAAGGCGTCCCGGTCGGCCTCCGACATCCCGCCCGGCCCGGTCGTGCCGACCCGATCGCCGGGCGTGGCCCACCGGGCCAGGGTCGCGTGCCGCTCGGCCAGGTCCGCCTTGCCGATACCGGCGTAGACGGCCTCGCGCAGCAGCGGCGTGGCGAAGACGTAGCCCTCCCGGTTGCGGTGCAGCATGCGGCGCTGGAGCAGTTCCTCCACGGCCCGGTCGAACTCGATGCCGGCGACCGCGGCGGGCCGGCCGGTCAACCCGGCCCGGTGCTCACGTAGCCGTTCGAGGGTGCCCGCCGGGACGGTGTCGCCGACGACGGCGGCGTCCCGCAGCACCGACCGGGCCTCGGTGGGCAGCGCGTCGATCCGGGCGGCCAGTACCGCCGCCAGGTCCCGGGACAGCAGCCGGCTGCCCAGCGAGCCGGGCGCCAGCCGCCAGGTGGCCGGGCCCGGCCCGGCGTCCCGGCCGAGCACGGTGGTCAGCGCTCCACGTTCGATCAGCAGCGTGACCAGCTCGGCGAGATAGTAGGGGTTGCCCTGGGCGGTGGCGAGCAGCCGGTCCGCGTCCGCCTGCGGCAGCCGTCCACCGCCGAGGTAGCTGGTGAGCAGCCGGGCGGCGTTCGCGCCGCGCAACGGCGGCAGGGCGTGCACCTCGGCGTCCGCGACCCGGGTGAAGGCGCCGGCGGTACGCACCAGCTCGGGCCGACCCAGCAGCAGGACCAGCACCGAACCGGACAGCTGGGACAGCGTCGCGCCGAGCGCGTCGAGGGTTTCCGGAGTGGCGTCGTGCAGGTCGTCCACGATCACGACCAACGGGCTCTCCGCCGCCATCGCGCTGAGCAGTTCGGCGACCGCGCCCGGCACGGCCTCCGTATCCGCTCCCGGACCGTGGGCCGTCCACTCGCCCGCCTCGCCGGAGACCGCCGACGCGGGCGCCGGCTCGGTGTACCCGAGCAACCCCAGCAGCAGGTCGACGGCGACCGGCGGCGGATCGGGACGGAATCGGGCCAGCCGCTGGCCGAGCCGGCGCAGCCGTTCCTCGACGACCGGCCGGGCCGCGGCGGTCGACGGGTCGGCCGGCAGCCCGACTGCGACCCGGACCAGGTCGGCCAGCGGTGCCAGCCGGCGCCGTTCGCCGAAGGCGGCGCAGTGGACCGACAGCACCCGGGCACCGGTGTGTGCGGCGAACCGGCCGGGTCCCACGTCGTAGCCGGCGGCCAGCCGCTCGACCTCGGCGGCGAACCGGGTCTTGCCGATGCCCGCCTCGGCGGTCATCAGCAGCACCCGGGGCTGCCCCCGGTCGATCACCTCGGCCAGCCGGCCGGCGATCCGCCCGAGGTCGGTCTCCCGGCCCACGAACGGCGCCTCGTCACCGAGACCGGACCGGGTGCCGGGCGCGTCGAGCAGACCGAGCAGCTCGTACGCCTCGACCGGCGCCCGCTTGCCCTTCAGCCGCAACGGTCGCAGCTTCCGCCAGGAGGCGACATGCCGGGTGGCCGTCGAGGTGGTGGCGCCGGCGTAGACGGCGCCGATGGCCGCCGCGTCGGCGAGCCGGGCCGCGGTGTTGACGGTGTCCCCGATGACCGTGTACTCCAACGCGGCCTGCATTCCGGCGACGACCTGGCCGGTGTTCAACCCGACCCGCAGCCCGAGCGGCGCCCCGCCGCCCTGCTCGTCGTCGAGCACCCGGCGTACCGCGCGCTGCATGGACAGCGCCGCCCGGATGGCCCGCTCGACGTCGTCCTCGTGCGCCACCGGGGCGCCGAAGACCGCCATGATGCCGTCGCCGGTGAGCTTGTCGACGTGTCCGCCGAAGGTTTTAACCGCCCCGGCGAGCGCGGCCAGCACCCGGTCGGTGACGGCACCGACCCGCTCCGGATCGAGGTCCTCCGACCAGGAGGTAAAGTCCGACAAATCGCCGAAAAGCACCGTTACCACGCGGCGCTCGGTCGCCGGCAGGGTCGCCGCGGCGGGCAGTGCCGCGCCGCAGTTGTGGCAGAACCGCGCGCCTGGCACGGCCACGGTTCCACACACCGGACAGGTCACGCTGGATCCAACCCACCGGCCGGGGGTCCGGATTCCCGATCTTCACGTTCCAGGTAGTCGAGCTGGGCCCGCACCGACCACTCGGCGGCCCACCACAACGAGCGGTCGACATCGGCGTAGACCGTCGCCACCACCTGCTCCGGGGTGCGGGCACCACCGGCCACGGCCCGCCGGACCTGGTCGAGGCGGGCCCGCCGGTGGGCCAGGTAGAAATCGGCCGCCGCCGCGCAGTCGGCCAGCGCCGGACCGTGGCCGGGCAACGCCGGCACCCCGCGGTACGCCCCCAGCAGCTCAAGACTGTCCAGGTACGCCCCGAGGTCGCCGTCCGGGTGGGCCACCACCGTGGTGCCCCGGCCCAGGATGGTGTCCCCGGTCAGCAGCACCCGGCCACCGTCCCGAACCGTCCCGGCCCGGCTCGCCCCGTCGACTCGATCCGCCCCGTCGACTCGATCCGCCCCGTCGGCCCGGCTCGCCAGGAAGCAGACCGAGTCGGCGGTGTGGCCGGGCGTGGCGATCAGTTCGATTCTCAGGCCGAAGTCGTCGATCGGGCCGGTCAGCGGCGCGCCGCCGATGGTGTGGGCCGGATCGGCCGCGAGCACCGGCACATCGCCGAGCAGCGCACTCAAGCGAGCGGCACCGTCAGTATGATCGGGGTGACCATGGGTGATCAGCACCAGCGCGACCGGGGCGTACGCCGCGATCGAGGCCAGGTGTCCCTCGTCGAGCGGCCCGGGATCGACCACCACGGCCGGAGCGTCCGGGGCCGCTCGCAGCACCCAGGTGTTGGTGCCGTCGAGCGTCATCGGTCCGGGATTGGGTGCGCGCATCAGCGTCACCCAGTCCGGTAGCTCGTCGGCCAGCGCCGCCGCCGGCGCCGTCACGTGCCCGGTCATGGCTGCGATCGTACGACCCGGGGGTGACAGCTTCGGACGGCGCCTTCGCCACGGTCCAACCCGCGGACCCGGCGAAGGCGATCCGGACCCCCGCGGCGACAAGGGAAGATCCGGCTACGCCCGCCGCCACACCCCGGCTCCGGCTGCGCTCAGACAGCACACCCGGACTGTGCTCAGTTGATCTCGGCGATGATTTCGACCTCGACCGGGGCGTTCCGGGGCAGTTCGGCGACACCGACCGCGCTGCGCGCGTGCCGACCGGCGTCGCCGAAGACCTCGCCGAACAGCTCGGAGGCACCGTTGATCACGGTCGGCTGGCCGGTGAAGCCGGGCGCGGAGGCGACGAACCCCGTCACCTTGACAATCCGGACGATCCGGTCCAGCCCGACCAACGCGTCCACGGCCGCGAGCGCGTTGAGTCCACAGATTCGCGCCAGGTCCCTGGCCTGCTCGGCCGACACGTCGGCGCCGACCTTGCCGACCGCCACCAACTCTCCGTCCACCATCGGCAACTGACCGGAGACGAAGACCTGCTGGCCGGACTGCACGGCGGGCACGTACGCGGCCAGCGGTGGCACCACTCCCGGCAGGCTCAGGCCCAGTTCCGCGAGTCGCTCCCGTGGCGAGGCCGTCCCGCTCATGCCTTCGGCCGCTTCAGGTACGCGACCAGTTGCTCGGGGTTCGGACCCGGCACCACGGACACCAGCTCCCAGCCGTCCTCACCCCAGTTGTCGAGGATCTGCTTGGTCGCGTGGACCAGCAGCGGGACGGTGACGTACTCCCACTTCTGCATTACCAGAGAACCCCTTCGATAGGACGGCCCGGCGGCGCTTCGACACCCGGGGACCCGACCGGGAGGTGGTCCCGGCACCGAAGACCCTAACCGCTGAGCCGGTCGCCGCGTCGGCGGCGCTCAACCCCGTTCCCCCCGCTCAGCTCAGCTTCACCCGCTCGACCGAGCCGACACGACGGATGAACATCGCCTCGGCCTGACCACGCCACCCTGAGATCAACTCAATGTCGGCGAAGTTGGGGTGTCCCCCGCGTTGGGACACCCCAACTTCGCCGACATTGAGTTGATCTTCCGGGCCGCGCCGGACGGACGACGAACCCGGGTCAGGAGCGCGGGCCGGGGTCGGATCGTCCGCAGGATCCGGGATGGGCGAACGGGCGGCAGCACCGGGACCGGTCCGGCAGGGGCAGGTCACAGAAGACCCGTCGGCGATTGTTCTGGTCGTCCAGGGTCGAAATCGTGGTCTCCCCACGGTCCACCTCCGGCAGCACGGCCAGCGCGGCGGCGACCGTGTACGCCAGGCGGACCGCCGAGTCGGCTGTACCCACCCGGACCGGCAGGTGGATGACGTACCCGGGCTCGTCGTCGCCGACCGTCGCGGCGGTGCCGCGTACCGTCCCGGTGGCCTCGCGCGGCGGCGTGACGGGCACCGGGTCGATGACCCGGCGGCGCCGTCGCTCGTTGCGGCCACCACCCGGCAGCCGAACGCGGCCGGCCCCGGCGGTGGAGCCGGGCGACGGCCTCGCCAGACGCGGAGGCGGCTCGTAGCGCGTCCGCGCGGAGTTGTCGGGTTCGTCGCGCATGGCGGCCTCCGGCAGGTCCCACGTCGTTGTTGTCGGCGGTCGCCGGACGGGTCCGGCCGGACCGACCGCTCGGCCGGCCCGGAGACGCCGTGCCACCGGTACGACCGCCCGGCATGAACGGCCGGATCGACAGCCGATCCTGGCTCACGCCCCAGTCGCACTGTAGGCACCGGCCACGCGGATAACAACAGGACGCGCATGTGCCGTGACCGATTGTCACGGCCGAATTCATTTCATCCGCGCCGTCGTACGGGTTGGTCGCCCGAGGCGACTACGCTCAGCGGAACGCGGATAACCGTTCGCCATTTTCCGATCACCGCCCGGCCCCCCCACGGCGACCTCGGGGGAACTGCCGCCCGGCCCTACGGGGAGAACGATGACTGAACCGCCCGACGGGGGTGCGATCCGCCCGGCGTCCGACGAACCTCAGCCCACGTACCACCGGGAGCCGGTACCGAGGGCCGCCGGCTTCGATCACGCTGTCCCGGATCACGCCGACCCCGGGTACGGCGACCCGGGCACCGTGGAGTTCGGCGAGGCCGGCTACCCCGTTCCGCCGGGTTATCCGCCGTACGACCCGACCCTGGCCCAGTCCCCGGCACCCCCGCCTCGGCGCCGCCGGCCGCTGTTGATCGTCTCGCTCGTGCTCGGGGTGGTGCTGCTGCTCTGTGGTGGCGGCGGTCTCACCGCGTTCCTGCTGCTGCGCGACGGCGGCGGGGAGGGCGCACCGGACCCGGTGAACGCGGTGGACAACTTCCTCCGGGCGGTCTACCTGGAGCAGGACGCCGGCAAGGCGGCCACGATGGTCTGCCCGGCGGCCCGCGACAAGACGAAGATCAACAAGAAGGTCGACGAGGTCAGGGGTTACGCCAGGCAGTACCCGAACCCGCGGTTCCGCTGGACACCGCCGGCCCTGACCAGCCAGGCGGACCAGCGCGCCGTGGTGACCACCCGACTCACGATGATCACCGGCGACGAACGGTTCGCCGAGCAGCAGCTCAGCCTGACGGTGGTGGAGAAGACCGGCTGGTGGGTCTGCGACGTCGGGTGAGGCGGCACCGGTGTTCGGCCAACGGGGTCCGACCGGGTCCGGCTGGATAGGCTCGGGGCGTGGGAGCGGGTACGGATCCGGCCGGCCCGGCCAGCGAGTCCTGGCCGGCCCGGCTGCATGTCGTGACGGGCAAGGGCGGCACCGGGAAGACCAGCGTGGCCGCCGCGTTGGCCCTCGCGCTCGCCGCCGGTGGACGGCGGACCCTGCTGGTGGAGGTGGAGGGCCGGCAGGGAATCGCGGGGTTGTTCGGACTCGAACCGCTGCCGTACGAGGAGCGCCGGATCGCCACGCCACCGGGGGGTGGTGAACTCCGGGCGCTGGCGGTGGACCCGGAGGAGGCCCTGCTCGAATACCTCGACATGTTCTACCGGTTGGGTGCCGCCGGTAAGGCGCTGCGCAAGTTCGGTGCCATCGACTTCGCCACCACCATCGCCCCGGGCCTGCGGGACATCCTGCTCACCGGCAAGGTCAAGGAGTCGACGACGCGGACCGTCGGGAACCGGCGGGTGTATGACGCGGTCGTCCTCGACGCGCCACCGAGCGGCCGGATCGGCCGCTTCCTGAACGTGACCGCCGAGGCGGCCCGGCTGGCCAAGATGGGCCCGATCAAGACCCAGAGCGAGGGCGTGGCCGCGTTGCTGCGCTCACCGATCACCGCGGTTCACGTGGTCACGCTGCTGGAGGAGATGCCCGTCCAGGAGACCGTGGACGCGATCGGCGAGTTGGACGGGCTGGGCATCCCGGTCGGCCGGGTGATCATCAACGCCGCCCGGACGCCGCTGTCGACCGGGGGTGGTCGGGTCAGCCAGGCGGAGCTGCGGCGTGGCTTGGCCGCGGCGGGTCTGCCAGCCGACCGGGCCACGGTCACCGGCCTGTACGCCGAGGCCCGCGACCACCTGGTCCGCCGGTCGCTGGAGCTGTCGCTGCGGGCCGATCTGGTGGAGTTGGGGCGGCCGTTGCTGGAGTTGCCGCTGCTGCCGAACGGGGTCGACCGGACCGGCCTGGACACCCTCGCCGCGACCCTCGCCAGGGCCTGACCAGAGCGCAGCCGGAGCGCAGCCGGAGCCGAATTGTGGCGGAGGCGAGCACCGGCCCAGACAGCCCAGCCGGAGCCGAATTGTGGCGGAGGCGAGCACCGGCCCAGACAGCCCAGCCGGAGCCGAATTGTGGCGCAGGCGAGCACCAGCTTCGCGGTCCGGCGGAGACGGTCGCGCCACAGCTGTCCGCCGTGCCGGGCGGATGTGGCTCCGATCCCGATACGCTCGGTTCGTGCCCGAAGTTGAAGCCGCACCGCCGCTGGACGTCGACGGGATCCTCGCCGACCCCGGCGTGAAGATCGTGGTGTGCTGCGGTTCGGGTGGGGTGGGCAAGACCACGACGGCCGCCGCCCTGGCGCTGCGGGCCGCCGAGCGGCACGGCCGCCGGACGGTGGTGCTGACCATCGACCCGGCCCGCCGGCTGGCCCAGTCGCTCGGCCTGACCGAGCTGGACAACACCCCGCGGCAGGTCAAGGGCATCGACGCCCAGCTGGCCGGCGGTGAGCTGCACGCCATGATGCTGGACATGAAGCGGACCTTCGACGACGTGGTGGCGCAGCACACCGACCCGGCGAAGGCGGCGGAGATCTTCGCGAACCCGTTCTACCAGGCGATGAGTTCCACCTTCGCGGGCACCCAGGAATACATGGCGATGGAGAAGCTGGGTCAGTTGCACGCCCGGGGCGAGTGGGATCTGATCGTGGTGGACACCCCGCCGTCGCGGTCGGCGTTGGACTTCCTGGACGCGCCGGCCCGGCTCTCCCGGTTCCTCGACGGGCGGATGCTGCGGCTGCTGCTGGCACCGGCCCGCAGCGGTGGACGGAGCATGTTCAACCTGGTCACGGCGTCGTTCGGGATGTTCTCGAAGGTGGTGCAGAAGGTGCTCGGCGCCCAACTGCTCACCGACCTGTCCGGCTTCGTGGCGGCGCTGGACTCGATGTTCGGCGGGTTCCGGCAGCGCGCGGAGCAGACGTACCGGATCCTGCAGGCGCGGGAGACGGCGTTTCTGCTGGTCGCGGCGCCGGAGCCGGACGCGGTCCGGGAGGCCGCGTACTTCGCGGATCGGCTGGGTACCGACCGGATGCCGCTGGCCGGGCTGGTCCTCAACCGGGTGCACCGGCCGGTGGTGCGGACGCCGGCAGCCGCGGAGAGCCTGGCCGCGGCGGAGCGGTTGGCGCGCGCGGGCGACAGCGACGGAACCGCACAGACGCTGCGGGTGCACGCCGCGCTGCTCCAGCAGGAGGAGCGGGAGCGGCGGGTGGCGCGGGGGTTCACCGACGCCTTTCCGGCGGTGCCGGTGGTGGAGGTGACAGCGCAGCCCGCCGACGTGCACGACGTCGACGGGCTGCGGGCGATCGGTACCGCGATCAGCCGTTCGTGACGAGGATCTTCTCCCGGTCCCGCATGGCGGCTTCGAACATCTTCCGCCAGCTCGCCACGTTCGGGTGGCGGCGCAGCAGCGCTCGGCGTTCCCGCTCGGTCATCCCACCCCACACCCCGAACTCGATACGGTTGTCGAGCGCGTCAGCGAGGCACTCGTACCGTACCGGGCAACTCCGGCAGATCCGCTTCGCGACGTTCTGCTCGGCGCCCTGCACGAACAGCGCATCGGGATCACCGTTCTGACACGCCGCCAACGTGGGCCAATCCGGCATCATGCCCATCTGTTCTCGTCCCCCCTAACAGTCGCTACCGACTCGCGCTCGGTAACCAACCCCCCGGCCGCCGCGGCACCCGACCCCCCGGGCACACGGACGACATGCGATCTCCTCGCTCGACCATCATGCTCTGTAGTCGGTTGATTACGCAACGTTGTCGGCCAAATCCATCAATCCGGACACTTCAGACTTCGTTCCGGCTCGCGGCCGGCGTCTACCCGGGGAACTTTGTCGAAAACGGCCCCGGCCGCCCTGGCATGCGGAAGACTCGTGGCGGGTCCGCCGACAAAATTTCGGCGGGGCCGACGCAACCGCTGGTCAGGTTCGTGCGTCTAGCACAACGAAGCCAGCGCCGGCAGGAAATGGGGAAAGTACGCCGCGCGGGCCTCCGGTGTGCCTTCCCGTACCCTGACGGAGTGACTTGGATGCGCAAGCGTGATCACAACCCGCTGACCAACGCCGCATCGCTACTGATCTGCGGACTCCTCGCCGGAGTCGTGGTCGCCGCGGCCGCCTTTCCCGCAGTGGCGATGTCCGGCCTCGCGGCCAAGACGGGCGCCGAGACCTTCGACAAGCTGCCGACGGAACTCACCGTCAAACGGGCGCCCCAGATCACCTATCTCTACGCCTCCGACGCCAAGACGGTGGTCGCGACGATGTTCGACGAGAACCGCCGCGACATCCCGTTCAAGGACATCCCGCCGGTGATGCGGCAGGCCATCATCGCCGCGGAGGACCACAACTTCTACCAGCACAACGGCGTCGACATGAAGGGCGTGGCCCGGGCCTTCGTGAACAACAGCAACGCCGGCACCGACCAGCAGGGCGCGTCCACGCTGACCATGCAGTACGTCCGGATGGCCATCTCGTACTCGGCCACCAAACCCAAGGACGTGGTGGCGGCGACCGAGGACACCACCGCGCGCAAGCTGCGCGAGATGAAGTACGCCATGCAGATCGACAAGGAACTGGGCAAGGACGGCGTGCTGGAGCGGTACCTCAACATCGCGCCGTTCGGCAACGGCGCGTACGGGGTCTACGCGGCCAGCCAGGTCTACTTCGGCAAGCAGCCCAAGGACCTGACGATCGAGGAGGCCGCCCTGCTGGCCGGCATGGTGAAGGCCCCGGACGGGCTCGACCCGACCGACCCGACCAAGAAGGCCAAGGCGCTGGAGCGGCGCAACTACGTGATCTCCGACATGCAGGAGATCGGCGCGATCACGCCGGAGCAGGCGACGAAGGCCAAGGCCACCAAGCTGGTCGTCAAGGGCAAGCCCACCCCGAACGGCTGCGTGGCGGCCAACAAGAACCAGTGGGGCTTCTTCTGCGACTACTTCTACCGCTGGTGGCTGTCCCAGGAGACCTTCGGCGCCACCGCGTACGACCGGGAGCGGCGACTCAAGACCGGCGGCTACCGCATCGTGACCAGCCTGGACGTGCAGGCGCAGCAGGGTGCCAAGGACGGCGTGGAGCACTCGGTGCCGACCGGTAAGAAGGAGGCCCTGATGGTGGCCGCGGTCGAGCCGGGCACCGGCCGGGTGCGGGCGCTGGCCACCAACCGGAACTACAAGCTGGACAACCCGGACAAGCCACAGAACAAGCTCTCCAGCAATCCGGCGAAGCGCAGGCTGAAGATCCGGGGCACCTACCCGAACACCACCAACCCGCTGCTCACCGGCGGCGGCGACATCCACGGCTACCAGGCCGGATCGACGTTCAAGATGTTCACGATGATCGCCGCGCTGGAGAACGGCTACTCGCTCAACCACTCGATCAACGCGCCGGTGATGTTCAAGTCGAACTACCCGGTGGCCGCGAACAGTGACGCCGCCTGCCCGGGCACCACCAACTACTGCCCGGTCAACGCGAGCGCGAGTGAGGCCGGCCGGTACAACATGTGGGGGGCGTTCGGGAAGTCCATCAACACCTATTTCGTACCCCTGGAGCAGGAGGTCGGTGCCGAGAAGGCCGTCGCGGTGGCGAAGCGGCTGGGCATCAAGTTCGCCGGCCGGCCGAGTGACACCAACTCCGACGCGTACCTGGCGGCCAACGCGGAGAGCTGGGGCGCGTTCACCCTCGGCGTCTCGGCCACCACCCCGCTGGACCTGGCCAACGCCTACGCCACGGTCGCGGCCGACGGCACGTACTGCGAGCCGATCCCGGTCGAGAAGATCACCGACCAGGACGGCAACAACCTCGACGTGGCCAAGCCCCGCTGCACCAAGGCACTCAAGACCGAGGTGGCCAGGGCCGCCCTGGACGCCGCCCGGTGCCCGGTCGGTGATCACTCGGCCACCTCCAAGTGCGTCGGCGCCACCGCCCCGGCGGTGCGGAACGTGGTCGGCAAGCCGGTCGCCGGCAAGACCGGCACCACCGACTCGGACAAGACCGCCGCGCTGGTGGCGATGACCAAGCAGTACTCGTTCGCCGGCATCCTGGCCGACCCGGACTGGGCACAGACCACCGAGAAGATGAAGCACGAGGGCAAGGGTGGGGTGAACCCGGCCGTCTACCAGGCGCTGCGGGATGCCATGAAGGGCAAGCCCGGCATCGAGTTCACGCCTCCCGGCAACAAGACCGTCCAGGGTGCCGAGACGACCATCCCGTCGGTGCACTGCCTCTCGCTGGACAGCGCGCGGGCCAAGCTGAAGAACGCGGGCTTCGAGGTCCGCACCGGTGACGGTCGGGTGGACTCCAGTTGCCCCGCCGGCACCGCGGCGGAGACCCTGCCGGACGGCCGGGCGCCCGAGGGTGCCCAGGTGGTCATCCAGGTGAGCAACGGCAAGGGCGCCGGAACCGGAACCGGAACCGGCAACGGCCAGGGCAACGGGAACGGGAACGGGAACGGTCAGGGACCGCCACCGCCGGCGGGTCCCGGCAAACCCAACAACTGACAGGTGAGGAAGGGCCCCTTCTTATCGTTTTCGGTATAGGAAGGGGCCCTTCCTTTCGTCAGGCGCCGAGCCGTCGACGTACCTCGGCGGCCACCCGGCCACCCTCGGCCCGGCCGGCCACCGCGGCCTGAGCCGCCTTCATGGCCGGGCCCAGCTGCGCCCGGCCGGTGAAACCGCCCGCGGCCAGCGCCCCGGCGACCAGCTCCGTCAGCTCGGCGTCGTCGAGCTGCTTCGGCAGGTAACGGTCGAGCACCTCGCCCTCGGCGCGTTCCTTGGCCGCCTGCTCGGCGCGTCCCGCGTCGGCGAACGCGGTGGCCGCCTCGCGACGCTTCTTGGCCTCCTTGGTCAACACCGCCAGCACCTCGTCGTCGGTGAGGTCCCGCTTCTGCGCGCCGGCGACCTCGGCGGTGCCGATGGCGGCCAGCGCCATCCGCAGGGTCGAGGTGGTCACCTCGTCACGGGCCTTGAGACTGGTACGCATGTCGGCGGTCAGCCGGTCCTTCAGGGTGCTCATGGAGGCACAAACTACTCTGGGACGCATGGGAAAGCGCACCGTATTGCGACTGGCCGCCGGGCTCGCGGTCGCCGGGGCGGCCACCTTCGGGTACGCCTCGCTGATCGAGCGGAACATGTTCACCCTTCGGCGGTACGACGTCCCGGTGCTCGACACCGACGCCGAACCGCTGCGGGTGCTGCACCTGTCCGACCTGCACATGATGCCCAACCAGCGCCGCAAGCAGTCGTGGGTGGCGTCGCTGGCCGCCACCGACCCCGACCTGGTCGTGGTGACCGGGGACAACATGGCGGATCCGCGTTCCGTTCCCGGTGTGCTGCGAGCGTTGCACCCGCTGTTGGGCGTTCCGGGCGTCTTCGTCTTCGGCTCCAACGACTACACCGGACCGGTCTGGAAGAACCCGCTCCGCTACGTCCTGCCGCACCGGCCGGACCAGGACTATCCGCACGGTGTGGAGCTGCCGTACGAGGACCTGCGGGACGTACTGGTCGGCGCCGGTTGGGTCAACCTGAACAACGTCCGTACCACGATCAAGGCCGGTGGCCGGCTGATCGAGGTGGTCGGGGTGGATGACCCGCATGTCGAACGGGACGACTACGAGTCGGTGGCCGGTCCGGTCTCGGCCGAGGCCGACCTGTCGCTCGGGGTGACCCACTCGCCCGCCTCGCGGGTGCTGGACGCGATGGCCGAGGACCGGCTCGATCTGCTGCTCGCCGGTCACACCCACGGCGGTCAGGTCTGCGTGCCGCTGTACGGCGCGCTCACCACCAACTGTGATCTACCTCGCTCCATGGCCAAGGGCCTGCATCGATGGCCCGGCTCGGACTCCTGGCTGCACGTCTCGGCCGGGTTGGGCACCCACCCGACCGCGCCGGTCCGGTTCGCCTGCCGACCGGAGGCGTCGCTGCTCACCCTGATCCCGCGCTGACGCCGGGCCCGCCGCTGGTCACCCGGCTGTTCCGCCGGTACGCCGGCAGCGCGCTCGACGGCGATGGTGGGGGCGCCGTCGGCACACCGGGGTACCCGGTTTGACCGTCGGTGGCGGTGGGCTACTATTGCTCGGCACGCCCCGGGGTGTGGCGCAGCTTGGTAGCGCGCTTCGTTCGGGACGAAGAGGTCGTCGGTTCGAATCCGGCCACCCCGACCAGGGCAGAGGGCACATCCGATCGATGGATGTGCCCTCAAGTGCGTCCGGGCCCCGGTGCCCGGGGATCCTCCCGGGTGGCGCGGGATGCCGCCGGGCGGCGTGGGATGCCGCCGGGCGGCGTGGGAAACGTCGCGGGACGGCGTGGGATGCCGCCGGGCGGCGCGGGACGGCGTGGGATGCCGCCGGGCGGCGCGAAGTTCTCTCCGGTGGCGGCGGGTCCGCCGTCAGGGTGCCGAGCTGAGCCAGTCGGCGAACGGCTGGGTGGGCTCGAACCCGTTCCGCGGGCGCGGCCGGACCCAGATGTTGATGTCCGGACAGTCGTCGTAGTGGCTCTGCTGGAGCGCCATCAGTCCGGTCCGGCCAAGCCACACCGACCAGCGGTACGGAAACGCTCCGCCGTCCGCGCCATGGTGGTCCGGGCCGCCGATCGTGGCGGTGATGGTCTCCAGCGTCCGGTCGTAGTGCGCGTCGTACGCGGCTCGCTCCTCGTGGGTGGCGAGCGTCGCCACCGCGCCGGGGTCCCAGCCGCAGAGCGGGACCACCGCCGCGCCCGCTCGGTCGCCCCGGTCGTCCCCGGCGGCGAACTGGAGCACGAGGCCGCCGGGCAGGTCGAAGCAGCGGAGGTGGTCGTCGGACATCTCACTCGGCGCGCCGAGGGTGGCGGCGACCTCCGACACGACGGTCATCTCGAAGTCGCCGTCGGCGAGGGTACGCAGCGGGCGGACGATCGCGGGCGCCAGTGGAAGCGTTTCGATCATCGCTGGATCATGACATCCCGGGCCTTCCGGCGCTGCTCCGGGCGGCCGACCAGGCATCGATCCCGGCGCACGTTCCGGACCACGTCGGGCGGAGTCGCGGGAGTGGCCGGTACCGGGTACGTTCGCGAACGATGATGAACGGGCGGGTCTTGGACGGCCGGTACCGGGCGGACGATCTGCTCGGTAGTGGTGGCATGGGTACGGTGTGGCGTGGCCAGGATCTGAGGCTGGACCGTCCAGTTGCGATCAAGGAGCTGGCCGGCCCGGGGCTGGCCGATCCGATTGCGGTACGGCGGTTCGACCGCGAGGCGCGCACGGTGGCCCGGCTCGCCCACCCGAACATCGTCGCCGTCTACGACGTGGGCGCCGTCGAAGGCACGCCGTACCTGGTGATGGAGCTGGTGACGGGTCGCAGCGTCGCCTCGCTGGTCGCCGACGGCCCGCTCCCGGTGGAGCAGGCGGTGGCGATCGCCGCCCAGACCTGTGCCGGGCTGGCCGCCGCGCACGCGGCCGGGGTGATACACCGGGACATCAAGCCGGCCAATCTGATCGTCACCCCCGGCGGGTTGGTGAAGATCTGCGACTTCGGGCTGGCCCGGCTGGAACAGGCCGATGGCGAGGCCGACCTCACCGGTACGGCGGTCGCGCTCGGCAGCGCCAGATACATGGCACCCGAACAGGTGACCAGCGATCCCGTCGACGGCCGGACCGACCTGTACGGACTGGGCTGCACCCTCTACGCCATGCTGACCGGCGCTCCGCCGTTCACCGGGGAGAACGCGATCGGCATCATCCACCGGCAGTTGACCGAACAGCCGGCGCGGGTACGTACCCTCCGCCCCGACGTACCGCCCGAATTGGACGAGTTGGTGGCGTGTCTGCTGGCGAAGTCGCCCGCCGAGCGACCATCGGACGCCACGGTAACCCGCGCCCAGTTGGTGTCGGGCGGTTCGGGCACCGTACCCGCGGTCGGGGTCGGGCTGGACGCCTCGACCCCGGCGGCCGTGCCGGTGACGGTGTACGCCGACGGCCGGGCTGCCCCGGCGCTGAGCGCCGGCGGCGGGAGTGTCAGCCGATCCGCCGATCCGCCGGTCGATGCCGGCCGGAG
Source organism: Plantactinospora sp. A48 (assembly GCF_055793945.1). NCBI lineage: Bacteria > Bacillati > Actinomycetota > Actinomycetes > Micromonosporales > Micromonosporaceae > Plantactinospora > Plantactinospora sp. A48. The sequence continues at coordinate 79,437 of NZ_JBTIXF010000026.1, forward strand.
GTTCGGATGGGGTGGTGGCGCACCACCGGCGGCGGGCTCCGGGGAACGCCGTGAACCGGCCAGCCGCCGGCACCGCGGCCTGGCGCTCGGCGGCGCGACGCTGGTCGTGCTCGGTGTGGCGCTCGTCGCCCTGATGCCGGTGCTGCGCGACGATCCGGTGAACTCAACGACCGTGGTCAGTCCGGACTCGACTACCGCGCCGGCTACGACGGCCCGGTCCGCCAAGCCGTCGATCGGGTCCCGGCCGCCCAGCGGCGAGGAAGCCTCGGTACCGGCCGGTCCGGTACCGGCGTCGCCATCCACCCCGGGCGGGACAGCCGGCACGCAGGGACCCGATCCCAGCTCGACCGTCGTCCCCGACCCCGCGCGGGATCCGATCGACTCGATGCGGGCCACGATCAGGCGGCAGGTGCAGGCGGGGGTGCTCGATCGGAAGGACGCCGACGACCTGAACCACAAGCTCGACAGCCTGGCCCGCGCGATCGACGAGGACGAGTCCGACGCGGTTGCGAAGAAGAGCCGCGACCTGCGACGCAAGCTCGACGACCTGCGCAAGGGACGGAAACTCACCCCGGCGGCGTACGACTCGCTGATCGCGGACCTCGACCGGGCGACGGCCGACCAGCCCTGACCATCGCCGGCTGGGCGCCAGCGGGGACCAGCCGGGGTGACCACCGACCGGCGCCGATCGCCGTCGGCTCCGTGCCAGGCCGGACCGCCCGGCGAAGGTGGTACGGGGTGGGCCGCGCCGGCCACCGGGTGCCCGGCGCGGCCCACCGTCAACGGTTCCGGTGGTCCTCCACGTGGATCACTTCGAGTTCGTGCCCATCCCAGTCGCGCTTGCTCCGTCCCCACAGCCCGACCGCGAGCGTGCTCTGGTCCTTCACCTCGGTGGGATCCACATAGGTCATGATGTCGCCGTTGTGGCTCCAGACCATCCAGCCTGGCCCGGGATCGAGGGTGATGACTCCGAAGTCGCCGGGAGGGACGTCCGGCGGTATCGGGCCGTATGTCCGGAGGATTTCGGTGGCCAGCACCGCCAGGTCGGCGTCGGGTTCAGGATCCGTCAGCACCACGCAGGTGCCGCGCGCGAAGAGAACCCAGGACTTCGCGTCGTCGTCGATGGTGTTCCGCCAGATGTTTACGAGATCCGCAGCCCGCATGGCGAAATCTTGCCGGGGTCGTCGAATCGGCACAAGGAAGGGCCCCCTCTTATCGCTTTTTGTAGAGGAAGGGCCCCTTCTTAACGGCACTCAGCAGTAGGTGTAGCTCCCCCGGCTGCCCCACGAGCACGTGTCGATCAGCGAGCCGGACCCGTTGCGCAGGTACGCCGTGTCGCCGGTGTTGTTCCAGACGTAGTTGCCGGAAGCCCAGTAGCGGTCACCGTACGCGGGCTTGCCGTTCGTGCCCCGGCCGGTGTGGACGTAGACGTTGTGCCCGGACAGCAGATAGTGGTTGGTGGTGAACCGGTACACGTGACCCGACCGGTCGCGCAGCGTCCAGTTCTTCAGGTTGATGGTGTAGCTCTTCTTGTTCGTCAACCGGACCCATTCGGCATTGAGGCTGGAGTTGCTCCGGGTGTCGGAACCCGGTGAGTTGTAGTAGACCTTGCTGATCAGCACCGCGGGCGTCGCTGCCTGCGCGGGCGCGGCGCCGGCCAGCACGGCACCGGCGGCCAGGACGAGCGCCGACACGAACCCGATGGGTCGGAATCTCATTATTCTGCTCCCTGCGATCGGCGAAGAGGATCATCGCTTGCCGCCGACGTTATCGGCGGGAACCCGCCATTGGTACGCCTTCGGCGCCCATTGGGGCGGCCCGGTGGACAAACCCGCCCGCCTATCCGGCGTCGTACCACCAAATCGATTTCCGAACTGGTCGGCCGGCCGGCGACCCCGACCCGTCCCGGGTGTCCACTTCGCCCTGTCGGTCCCGTCGGTGGGACCGAACGGCCATCAGGACCCGGGAAGACCGCCGGCCCGCGAGGCCGGTCTGGACCGCCAGGACCGAGCCGGCCGCCCGGGGCGAAACTCCACTGCCGCCGGCCTTCGACGCCGTTAGAGTTCGACCCCGGCGGACGGCCGGTCCGTCGGGGACGACCGAGGGGGTTGTCGGTGCGAGCGGTCCAATTCCATGCGTACGGTGGACCTGAGGTGCTGCGCGTCGAGGACGTACCGTCACCGGAGCCGGCCGCCGGCGAGGTGCTGCTGACGGTCGACGCCGTCGGGGTGACCCTGCCCGTCGTCCGGCTCACCCACGGCGCCCCGACGGGTGGCGGGGTGCCGCTGCCACACGTACCCGGTGGGGATGTGGTGGGCCGGGTGGCCGCGGTCGGCCCCGGCGTCACCGGGTGGCGGACCGGCGAGCGGGTCGCCGGAATCGCATTCTCCGGCGCGTACGCCGAACGGGCGGCGGTGCCGGCGGCGTTCCTGCGGCGCGTGCCGGACGACGTGTCCGACGCGGACGCGGTGGCGCTGGTCCGGGGCGGGCATGTGGCGCTCGGTGTGCTGCACGTCTGCGGGCTGCGCCCCGGCGAGAGCGTGCTGGTCACCGGTGCCGCCGGCGGGGTGGGTCACCTGGCCGTGCAGTTGGCTCGGGCGGCCGGCGCCGGGCGGGTGGTGGGCGCCGTCGGCGATGCCGCGAAACGGGATTTCGTCACGGCTCTCGGCGCCGACGCCGCCCTCACCTATCCGGAGATCGGGGCCGGCGAGGAACGGTTCGACGTGGTCCTCGACGGTGTCGGCGGCGAGGTGCAGGCCCGCTGCCTGGCCGCGGTGGCCCCACTGGGCCGGCTCGTCTCGTTCAACGGCACCGGTGGGACGGTGGACGTCAACCAACTACGGATGGCCGGCATCACCGTGATCGGTTTCGGCATGGCGCACTTCGCCGGCCGCCGCGCCGACCTGTACGACCAGCACCGCGAGCAACTATGGCGGTTGTGCCGGTCCGGCGCGCTGCGCCCCGCGATGGGTGGCAGCTATCCGCTGAGCCGGGCCGCCGACGCGCACCGGGCGATCGAGGCCCGGACCAACCTCGGCAAACTCGTGATCCGGCCCACCCTCGATGGTTAGGAAGGGGCCCTTCCTTGCGGTAAATCCGGTCGCGTCGTGTCGTACCCGGACAGCAGACTCGGGAACATGCTGCGCCGCTCCCTCCCCAGCCGCCCGGAGGCCCGCCGGATCCTGTTCGGCACCCTGCTGTCGGCCATCGGTCGAGGGCTGACCCTGCCGTTCCTGTTCATCTACCTCACCGACGTCCGTGGCCTGTCCGACTCCCGGGCGGGCCTGGTGATCGGTTGGTACGGTGCGGTCTCGCTCGCGCTGGCACCGCTGGGCGGCACTCTGATCGACCGGTTCGGCGCGCGTCGGGTCGTGCTGCCCGGCCTGCTCATCGAGGCCGTCGGGACCGGCCTGCTGGCGCTGGTCGGCTCGACCGCCTCGGCCTTCGGGACGGCGACCCTGATCGCAGTCGGCAGTTCGGTGATCTGGTCGGGGCAGGCGACCATTCTCGCGTCGCTGACCACCGAGGCGGAGCGGCAGCGGGTCTTCGGCCTCCAGTTCGCCCTGCTGAACCTCGGCATCGGGGTCGGCGGCCTGGTGGCGGGCGCGATCGTGAGCGTCGCCCACCCGGTCACCTTCCAGGCCATCTACCTGATCGACGCCCTGAGCTACCTGGCACCGGCGATCATCCTGCTGAGCCTGCGGGGGGTGGGCCAGCGGATCGCCGACAGCCGCGACGGGACAGCCGCCGTCAGCTCCGGTGGATACCTGACGGTGCTCCGGGACCGACCGTTCCGTCGGGTGGTGATCTTCGGACTCATCCTCACCACCTGCGGCTATGCCCAGATCGAGGTCGGGTTCACCGCGTTCTCGATCCGGGTCGTCGAGGTGTCGCCCCGGGTGGTGGCCTGGGCGCTGGCCGCCAACACCGTGATGATCGTCCTGTCCCAGCTGCTGGTCATCCGGCGGTTGGAGGGACGCAGCCGGTCGGTGGCGCTGGCCACCGTGGGCGGGATCTTCGCCACCGCCTGGCTCGTGCTGGGCGTGGGTGGCGTGATCGGCACCCGCAGCGCGCTGCTGGCCGCGCTGTCCGTGGTGGCCTGCTCCGCCATCTTCGGTTTCGGCGAGACGATGCTGTCGCCGGTGATGCCCGCCCTGACCAACGCGCTGGCCAGTGACGAGTTGCGGGGCCGGTACAACGCGATGAGTTCGATGATCTGGGGGGTCAGCGGCGTCATCGGACCGGTGAGCGCGGGTCCGCTGATCGGTGGTGGACACGGCACCCTCTGGGTGTACCTGGTGATCGGTGGCTGTCTGCTGGCCTCGATCGTGGCCCTCTCGCTCCGCCCGCTGCTGACCCCGGCCCAGGACGGCCGCACCCCGGTCACCGCCGGGACGGTCGCCGAACCGGAACCAGTCCACGTGACGGCCACCGGACCGGAACCGGCCACCCGATGAGGAACACCGCCGGCACCGGGCGCCGGTGACGGGTGTCGAGCCGGCACCGGCCAGCCGATGAGGAACGACACGGGTGACGGGCGCCGAGCCGGAACCGGCAGCCGGCGGGGGGGGGGGGGGGGGGGGGGGGGGGGGGGGGGGGGGGGGGGGGGGGGGGGGGGGGGGGGGGGGGGGGGGGGGGGGGGGGGGGGGGGGGGGGGGGGGGGGGGGGGGG
>NZ_JBTIXF010000027.1:0-82576 GCF_055793945.1 Plantactinospora sp. A48
TCGGGGTTGTTGCGGACCAGGTCACCGTGGCTGATGTCGTTGGTCCAGGTGGCCCCGCTGTTGGCCTTGCCGGCGAACGGGTTGCTCTCGCTGGCGGCGTTCGGGGTCCAGGTGCCACCCAGGCTGCTGGCGGTGAAGGACCGGAAGTAGCGGCCCTGCGCGCCCATCGACTCGACCAGCATGAGGTACTGGCTCTGGCCCGCGATCTTGTAGACCTGAACCCCTTCGAACAGGTTGGCCTGGGTGTCGCTCATGATCGTGGTGTAGTTGGAGCCGAAGTTGCCCGGGAAGTTGCCGATCGGCATGCTGGCCCGGTAGATCTTGCCGTTGTCGCCGGCGAAGAACAGGTACATGTTCTGGTCGTCACCGATCACCGTCTGGTCGATCGGAGCGGCCCCGGAGAGGCTGCCGGTGAACAGGGTCTGCGCCGCGGACCAGCCGTTGGGGTTGGTGGGGTCGCTGGAGGTCTTGTACATGAACGGCGACGGACCCCACTGGTACGCGAGCACCCAGATGTTCTTCGGGGCGAAGTAGAACAGCGTCGGTGCCACGGTGCCCTGGGACATCCCGGTCTGGGTGGCCGAGGCCATGTCCGACCAGTTGGTGAACGGGCTGAACGCCATCGACCCCCACGACGACCCGAAGTCGTGCGTGGTGGCGTAGACGATGTGCTTGCCGTTGTAGACCACGTTGGTGAAGTCCTTCAACGACACCCAACCCGACTTCGGGTTCGCCAGCGGACCCGTGGAGGACCACCGGTACGACGACGGCAGGCTGCAACCACCCGGCGGGGTGGTCGGCGGCGTGGTCGGGGTGCCCCCGCCGTCGACGCGGACGAGCTGCCACTGCTGGTTGCTACCACTGCTGTCGGTCCGCTGCACCACGGCGGCGCCGTCGGCGGTCGAGGCGCCCTGCACCTCCACCGCCTTGTTGCTGTTGCGGTTGATCAGCTTGACGTAGCCGCTGTCGGAGTCGGCCAGCCGGAACTGCTGGTTGGTGCCGCCGTTGTCGGACCACTGGATCACGGCGGCGCCGTCGGCGGTGGACCTGCCGTTGACGTCGGCGACCTTGCTGGAGTGCCGCGCGCGCAGCCGGTAGTAGCCGCCGCCGGAGTCCACGAACTGGAACTGCTGGTTGTTGGCGTTGCTGCGGGTCCACTGGATGAGCGTGGCGCCGTCGGCGGTGGACGCACCGTTGACGTCGAGGGCCTTGCCGCTGTTGCGGTTGAGCAACACGTACCACGCGCTCGTGTCCACCGTCGCGGCGGCGGCGGGCGAGGAGACCACCGCGGCGCCGATACCGCCAACCGCCAGCGCCGTCACGCCTGCGACGACGACCCGGGGCACCCATTTACGCCGCCGTGGCGGTGCGATCGATGGAGACCTATCAAGGGCGGACATGATCCTCCTTCGTTGACCGAGAGCCGAGCGGGCTACCCGAAGGTGGGCACACCGCCGCGCATGACCGGACACCGCACGACACCTGTTAGCGCTAACAGGATGCGCGCGGGTCCTGGAGCACGCCTGATTCCAGACCCAACGTGGCAGGTCTGCCCGATGAGTCACAAACATCGTCGTCCTTGACCATCGACTGTGAGCGATAACATGCCGTACGTCAAGACGTAATGTTCGGCCTCGACCAACGGTGGGCAGCGCCCGGACGGCGTCGTGCCTGGCAGTCGCCGGGACGGCGCCGGGACGGCAGCCTCAATCGTCGGGGATCGATGGACACCATGGCCCGGCGAACCGCCCCGCCATCGCGGAAGGGCGGTCCGCCGGGCCGGCCGGTGTCGCTCAGCCAGCGGCGACGATCTTCCACTGCTGGTTGATGCTGTTGGTGTCGCCGTACTGGACCAGGGCGGCGCCGTTGCTGCTGTTGCCGGCCCCGTCCAGGAAGAGGCCGGTGGCGCGGTTCTTGATCCGTACGTTGTTGGCGTCGGTCAGGACCGTCCACTGCTGGTTGTTGCTGCTCGAACTCGCGTACTGGCCCACCGCCGAACCGTTGGCGGTACGGCCCATGCCGTCCAGGTAGAGCCCGGTGGCGCGGTTCTTGATCCGCACGTAGGTGCCGTAGTTCTCGATCACCCACTGCTCGTTCGAACTGCCCGGGTTGCTGCCCTGGGCGACGTTCGAGCCGTTGCTGCTGCTACCAAGGCCGTCGACGTACCGGCTGGTGGCCGCGTTGCGGATCGACGTGTACGTGCCACCGCCGGTGCCGATCCCCCAGGCGTACTGCAACCGGCTCAGCCCCGAGGCGTTCGGCAGCGTGAGCTGGATGCTCGCCCCGCTTCCGGTCTTGTTGGTCATGCTGTACCAGTCACCGTCCCGCAGCCCGGGCCAGTAGACGCTGCCGATTCCCAGGCTGCGCAGCTGGCTGCTCACCCCCCGGATGTAGTCGGCGAAGAACGACCCGCTCGGGATGCTGTAGTCGATCGGGTCGTAGGTGACCCCGTTCTTGCTTCCCCGGGTCATCGGGCCGCCCCACTCGGTGACGACCGTGCGGCTGGCGTACGCCCCGATGTAGCCGTTGAGGTGGTTCGCCCAGGACGTCTCGTCCTCGTAGCCCGCGAAGAACGAGTAGTCGTGGATGGCGATCAGGGTTCCGTCCAGCCGGGAGTCCCGGCCGACCGGCGCGGCGCTCTGGGCGAGGCCGGACCCGTCGAGGATGACCCGCTCACGCGGCACGCTCGGGTACCGGTTCAGCCAGTCGTTGTACATGTTGGCCAGGTCGGTGGTGCTGTAGCCGGCCGGCTCGTTGATGACCTCGAAGTAGGCGTTGGGATTGCCGGCGTACTTCGCGACGATCTTGTCCCACATCTGGTAGAAGGCGCTGGTGTTCGGCGGCCGGCCGCCCGTGTAGGCCCAGTACGCCAGGAACACGTTGCCCTTGGTCAGCGCGGTGTCGATGGCCCCGGTGTAGGTGTTCCAGTAGTTGGCCACGGTCGGCTCGTTGACCGGCATCCGGACCGTGTTGGCGCCGGTGAGCGAGTACATCTGACCGATCACCCGGTCCGCCACGGTCGCGGCCGACGAGTACGTGTCGGAGGCGCTGAGCCCGGACACATAGAGCGTTCCGTTGACGAAGTTGTCCCGCTGGTCGGCCCAGTTGATCCCGCGGAACTGACTGGTGGCCGCCGCCTGCGCCGGGCTCGCACCGACGGTGACCACGCCCGCGACGAGGGTGACCAGGAGCGCGGTCAACGCTCCGCCCAGTCGGCGTAGGCCACCGGCCGGGACACGACTTGTTGGTCTCATCGAGACCCCTTTCCGGTTGATGCTGCTGAACTTTCGGTTCCGCCGGCGGCCGGGGCGTCTCCGCGCCCCGTGGCCGCCGCACCGCCAGCCGGGCGCCACGTCGTGCCCCGGTGTCCTGTCCCAGGTGCGTCCACGGTCGGTGCGCTCAGTGCCCGAGGTCACGCAGCATGGGTACGGTTCGTCCGACCCAGGCGAGGTCGGTGTCCTCGTGGGCGCCCTGGGTGCGCTGCCCCCCGGCGAGTGCCCACAGGTAGTAGGTGGTGTAACCGGGCGCGCTGACGACCGTGTGGTAGCCCTCCGGCATCAGCTGCATGCCGTGGTCGCGCGCGGTGAAGTTCTCCTCGTAGCCCTCGTCGGTGTACATCCGGCAGATGCCGAAGCCGTCGCTGGGATTGATCCGGAAGTAGTAGAGCTCCTCGTGCGCCGCCTCGGCCGGCAGGTTGTCGATCTTGTGCCGGTGCGGCGGGTAGGTGCTCCAGTTGCCGGACGGGGTGAACGTCTCGCCGACGATGAGCCGTTGCGCGGGCAGGTCGGGCTGGGCGATCTCGGTGAGGATCTGGTGGTAGTTCCGGGAGAAGTTGGCCGCGCCCCACCGGCCGGCAGCGACCCTCGCGGGTTCGATGACGTACGGCTCGACGGCGAGGTCGCTCGGAGCGCTCGGCAGCGCGATCTCCACGGCCGTCAACGCCTCGACCGTGACCGTGGCGCCGGCGGGGACATAGACCGAGTGTGGTCGGCCGGCGAAGACGTTGGGCCGACCGCCGACATCGGTGAACTTGTGGTCATCGATGGTGAAGGTGGCGGTACCACCGAGGATGACGGCGAGGATCTCCCGGTCGGCCGACTCGCCGGACCACGACTGACCGGCCTCCAACCTCAGGAGGCCGAAGTCGAGCAGCCGGCAGGGGTTGACCGGCAGGGCGTTGTGGCCCGGCTCGGCCGGGATGTAGCAGTGGAAGCGGTAGTCCATCTTGTCTCTGTCTCCTCCTCGTCGCTGATGGCTTGACTGCAACGGCGGCTACCAGGGGCTGATCCAGCCCGGGCGGACCGTACGGGTGAGGGCTTCCAGGTAGAAGTAGTCGCCCCACAGGGTGCCCTCGTCGACGCCGACGCCCTTGGGCTTGTCGTAGACGCCGTGCAGGATGAGCGCGTTCGATCCCGGGTCGCCCGCCGTCGAGTAGCCGTCGATCAGCGAGCCGAGGATGCGGCCGGCGGCGGTCCGGTACCGCTCCCCCTCGGGGCCGCCGCACGCCTCGGCCAGTTCGAGCAGACCACTCGCGGCGATGGCCGCCGCGGAACTGTCCCGTTCCTCGCCGCTGCCGTCGCCGAACTCCAGATCCCAGTAGACGACCTGGTCCGCTGGCAGGCAGCCGAGAAAATGGTCGGCACAGCGTCGCGCGGCCGCCAGCAGCGAAGGGTCGCCGGTGTGCCGGTGGTTGAGCGCGAAACCGTAGATGCCCCAGGCCTGACCACGGGCCCAGCACGAGTCGTCGGCCCGGCCCTGCTCGGTCTCGCCGCGCAGCGGCTCGCCGGTGACCGGGTCCCAGTAGAAGGTGTGGAAGGTGGTGTCGTCCGGGCGGATCATGCGGTCGCGCAGCTGCCCGGCGTGCCGGATGGCGGCGTCCGCGTAGCGCGGGTCGCCGCTGGTCCGGCTGGCCCAGAACAGCAGCGGCGTGTTCATCAGGCTGTCGATGATGGTGCGGCCACGCTGACGCGGGTCGTCCAGGTCGCCCCACGCCTGGATGATGCCGGCGGGTTCGAGCACCCGGGACATGAGGTGGTCCGCCGCCGCCAGCGCGGTCCGGCCGGCGGTCTGGTCCCCGCTGTGCCGCCAGGGTACGAGGCAGGCAAGGGTGTAGAGGAAACCGAGGTCGTGGGTGTCGAGGTCGATACGGCGTTCGATCCGTTCGGCGAAGCTGCGGACATGCGCGCTGGCGGCCCGGTGGAAGACCTCGTCGCCGGTCAGGTCGAAGGCGAGCCACACCATGCCCGGCCAGAAGCTGGTGGTCCAGCCCCGGTTGGTGCCGGCCGGCCACCCGTCCGCCGCGGGTCGCAGGCGGTACCGGTTGCGCACGGTTGTGTCGCCCGGATACCGGTCGCCGAACTCGGCCATGTTGGCCGCGATGGTGTCCAACGCGGCGCTCACCGCCCGGTCGGTGTCCTCGGCATCAGGACCGGATGGCACGTCGATCGCCGTCATGTGCGGTGTCTCCTTGTTCCGTGGCTGGCCCGGCTCGGGACATCCGGGCCGCGGACCCGGTGGCTGGCCCGGCTCGGTACATCCGGGCCGTGGAGCCGGTGGCTGGCCCGAGTGGCGGGGTGGAGTCGATGGGCCGACCCGGCGGGGCGTCCGCCCGGCGAAGTCATCCGGACATGGCACCCACCGACGTCGACGGGCCGGGCGCGGTCGGTTCCAGCACCGCCCGGAGCGCGAACCGGCTGTTGGCCCACACGACGTAGAGCATCGGCGCGGCGGCCAGACCCAACGCGATCGCCGGACGGCTCACCACCAGCGTCTGGAGCAGGGCGAGCACCAGCAGCGACAGCGCGGTGAGCGGCCAGTGTCGGACGGCCAGGTAGAGGCAGGCGCGGACCGTACGGCGGAGGGAAGCCGCCGGCCTCAGCGCGGTCGCCACCAGGGCCAGCATCGTGGTCGAGACGATCAGCAACCCGGCGGTGGCGAGGATCGGGATGGCGACCGCGCCGACCGGGTGGCCCCAGGCGGCACGGGCGTCGACACCGAGCACGACGAGCGCCGCCGTGGCAGCGGCGCCGAGCCGGACAGCGGGTCGCAGGGACGCCCGCCAGGCCCGGCAGAAGGTACCGGTGACCGAGGTGCGGCGACCCTCCTGGTACGCGGCGAACACCGCGTACGTGGCGCACAGTCCCGGCGCGCACAGCGGCGCGCACACCGCGAGGATCGGCCAGGATCGCTGGACATCGGTGGTGAACAGGCCCACCACCAGGGGCAGCGAGGAGGCCGCCAGGAGCAGGTTCGTGACCAGCGCCAGGTGGACGGTGTCGAAGAACGCGCCGATGGTCTCGGATCTCATGCGCATGTACTCAGCCCTTCAGTCCGGTGCTGGCCACACCCTCGACGAAGTGCCGCTGGCCGAGCAGGAAGATCACCGCGACGGGCAGCACCGACAGCACCGAGCCGGTCATGATCAGCGCGTACTCGGCGTTGTACTGCGAGATGAAGGTGGACAGGCCGAGCTGGATGGTCCGCAGGTCGGGGCTGCGCAGGTAGATCAGCGGGCCGAGGTAGTCGTTCCAGGTGGTGACGAAGGTGAGCAGGGTGAGGCTGGCCAGGGCCGGTACGGACAGCGGCAGCATGATCCGGCGGTAGATGCCGTACTCGCTCAGCCCGTCCAGCCGGGCGGCCTCGCTGAGCTCCTCGGGAATCGTCTCGTAGTACTGCTTCATCAGGAACACGCCCACCGCGCTGAACGCCTGCAACGCGATGATCGACCACCGGGTGTCGGCGAGGTGGAGCTTCGACATGAGAACGAACTGCGGCACCATGTACGACTGCCACGGCACCGCGATCGTCCCGAGATATGCCAGGAACAGCGCGTCCCGGCCGGGAAAACGGACCTTGGCGAAGCCGTACGCGGCGAAGCTGCCGGTGAGCACCTGCAACGCGGTGACGGCGACCGACAGCAGCAGCGTGTTGCCCAGCCAGGTCGTCATGTCCGACCGCTGCCAGATGTCGAGGTAGTTGCGCCACACGAAGGTGTCGGGCAGCCAGGTGATCGGGATCGTGAAGACCTCGTTGTTCGTCTTGAGCGACGACAGGACCATCCAGAGGAACGGCACCAGCAGGACCGCGCCGACGAGGATCAGCGCCAGGTAGCCCAGCGCCCGCCGGAGGCCGGTCACGCCGCCGCGCCGGCCCGGCGTTCCGGCCGGTGGTTCCGGGAGCGTCGCGACGGGGGCGGGCGCTCCGTCGGCGGAATCCAGTGTGAGGCTCATGACGCCCTCCGCTTGTTCACGGCGAACTGGGCCACGGTGATCAGAAAGCAGATGGCGAACAGCACCACGGAGACGGCCGAGGCGTAGCCGAACTGGTTCTCCTGGAAGCCCTTCTGGTAGATGTACTGGGACAGCACCAGCGTCGACTGGCCGGGTCCGCCGTTGGTCAGCAACAGGATCAGGTCGAACACCTTGAAGCTGCCGATGGTCAGCATGACCAGCACAAAGAACGTTGTCGGCCGTAACGAGGGCATGGTCACGAACCGGAGCCGGTGCCAGGCGTTCGCGCCGTCCAGCCGCGCGGCCTCGTACAGCTGGGTCGGGATGGTCTGCAGTCCGGCGAGGAAGATGAGCATGTAGTAGCCCATCTCCCGCCAGGTGCCGACGATGACGACCGCCGGCATGGACCAGTCCGAGGACGCCGTCCAGCCGGGCGGGTGATCGACGCCGACGAGCCTCAGCAGGGCGTTGATCGGGCCGTAGTCGGGGCTGAACAGCATGTTCCACACCTGGGCGATCGCCACGATCGAGGCGATGTACGGGAAGAACGCGACGGTACGGAAGAACGCCACCCCACGCAGTTTCCGGTTGAGCAGCACCGCCAGCGCCAGCGCCGCCCCCATGGTGAGCGGGATGTGGAAGGCGGTGTACCAGACCGTGTTCGTCAGCGCGGTCCAGAAGCTGTCGTCGTGGAGCATCCGGGTGAAGTTGTCCGCACCGACCCACTCGGCGACGCCGAAGACGTTCCAGTCGGTGAACGCGAAGTAGAACAGCGTCGCGACCGGCAGCAGCGTGAAGACCGCGAAGCCGAGGAAACTCGGCAGGATGAACGACCATCCCGCCAGGGTGTTGCGCCAGGCCGGTCCGGCCCGTCGGCGTCGGCTGAGCCGGATCATGACGTGAGGGCCTCGTTCCTGGCCCGGTCCTGCGCACCGCTGATGGCGGCGTCGACGTCCTTGGTACCGGACATCACCGCCGAGTGCGCGTCGTTGAGCAGGTTCTGCAGCGCCGCCGTGTGCTTCGACACCGGGTTCTCCGGCCTGGTGTCGTGGCTGGCGAAGCTGAACTTGGAAAGCTCGTCGGTGGGCATGCCCTTGACGCGGAAGATCTCCTCGCTCACCGCCGCCGTGTCGGCCGGGGTGATGCCGATCGTCGCCAGGGCCTTCGCGCCCTGCTCGCCGGCGGCGTAGGCGAGGAACTCCTTCGCCGCCGCCGCCTTCCGGTTGCCGATGGCCGGGTTGATGCCCAGGCCGGTCGGGTCACCGAAGGTCACCGGCCGCTTGGTCCGGCCGGTCGTGCTCGAGTCGAACTGCGGCGCGGGGGCGATTCCCCACTGGAATTTGTCGGCGTCGCCGGTGGCCTGCTGCTTGAGCAGGGTCGCGATGTACCAGGTGCCCATCGGCATCATCGCCACCTGCTGCTTGCCGAACTCGGCCTGGTAGGTGAGCTTGTTCGTGGTGGCCGTGCCGTACGTCGGCTGCGCACCCGCATCCTGCAGGTCCAGCGCGCGGCGGTAGTACGGCTTCAGGTAGCCGAAGTCGCCGCTGTCCAGCTTCGCGCCCGGCGTCTGGGCGAGGGCGAAACCCTGGACCGTCGACTGCCAGGTGTGCTGGTAGCTACCGACGGCGGTCGAGCTGGCACCCTTCAGCCCGGTGGTCAGTTTCTTGGCCGCGTTCGCGTAGTCGTCCCAGGTCCACGAACCGTCGGGGTACGCGACGTGTGCCTTGTCGAACAGCGCCCGGTTGTAGTAGAGCACCCAGGAGTCCTGCCGGTACGGGATGGCCCAGACCTTGCCGTCGATCCGGTAGTTCTCGATGCCCTCGGCCTTGCCGCCGAGCTGCTCGGCCACCTCGGACACGTCGAGCAACTGCTTGCCGGACTGGTAGGTGTAGAAGTTCCGCAGGTTCTTCTGCACGTAGATGTCGGGTGCCTTCTTCGCGGCCAGGTCGGCGATCATCTGCGTGTCGTAGTTGCTGGCGTCGTACTCCTTCAGCTCCACCGTCACGTCGGGGTGCGCGGCGTGGAAGCCGTCGGCCAGGACCCGGAACTCGGGTGTGGCGGACAGGGTCCAGCCCGCCATGGTGAGGGTCACCGGACCGGTGGCCGCCGAATCCGAATCGTCGCCGCCGCATCCGGCGAGCCCCAGCGACACGGCGGTGGCGAGGCTCAGCATCGCCGTTATCGAGCGCTTCATCCGTACTCCTTGGGAGGTGTGGTGGACATCGGGCCGGGGCCGCCGTCGAGCGTTTCGGCCGGTTCCGGTGGCAGGAAGGGATCGATGCTGGTCTCGGTCCGGACCCCGTCGGGCCAGTCGACCCGGACGTTGAGCCGGTCCGTGGTGGTGAGCACGGCGGCACCTGTCGGTCGGTGGGCCGGTTGGTCGTCGGCGGACAGCTCGACGAACGTGGCGATCCAGGCGCCGACCGTCACCGGCCGGTCCAGCCACGGGACCCGGACCGGCCGGCCGAGCGGCCCGCCGCCCTGGTGGACGAGCAGGCCGGGATCGCCGGGTCGGACCTCGTCGCCCCCACCCGGTGCTTCGGTGAGTCGGGACACGAGACCATTGCCGGTCACCGCCGCCGATCCGGGCGACAGCGCGACGACGCCGCCGTGCCCGGCGACCGCCCAGCCGCCCACCCGGAGCCGCGTCCCGGCCGGGTCGACCCCCTCGGCGAGCCGGTCCACCCGAACGAGCCGGAGCTCCCACGCGCGTCGGACCAGCGAGAACACCGTCAACCGGCCGGCCGGCTGGGCCCGCCCGGCGCGGGCGCCGCCATGGTCGCGCTGGCCGGGGTCCACGTCCACCCAGTGGGCGTCAGTGACCGAGCCGGCCACTCCGACGCGGTCGGTTCCGCCATCGGCGACGTCCACCGCCAGCGTCCGCAGGCCGGTCCGGTGGGTACACCGCCCGGTGCCGTCGACCAGGACGACAGACTGGTCCACCGGTGCGGTCCAGCCGCTCTCGGTGAGCACCGGAGCGGTCGCGGTCGAGTAACCCAGCCGGGCGTACAGCGGGGAGTCGGCGAGCCGGGACCCTTCGACGGCATGGTCCGTACCATGGTTGACCACCCGGACGATGCCGTCGGACCGGGTGCCGGAGACCACCCAGCCGGGTGCCCGGACGGCGCGCAGGACGTCCCCGCTGCGCACCGGGAGCGGTCGTGGCGGCGCCGTCCACACCGGGTGGTCGGCGGGCAGCGCGATGCCGAGCAGTCCCTTGCTGGCCCAGTAGGGCGAGCCTGGCCCGGAGTACGCCTGGGCCAGGCGTGGCCAGGCCGCGTGCCAGCCCATGGTCAGCAGCCCTCGTTCGTCCGGAGCGCCACGCTCGGCGAAGTGCCGCACCACGCACTGTGCCGCGTACCGTAGCTGGCCCGGCGTCAGCGACGGCACCTCCGCGAACACGCCAGCCCAGAACGGCGCCGCCGCGGCGAACCGGTAGATCAGGCTACGGCCCTGGAGCAGCGGCGAGCCGTCGGCGCCGATCAGCGTCACCGCGTCCTGGAGGAACCGGTCGAGCGCGGCGACGTCCCGGGCCCGGCGGCCGGCAGCGAGGTCGGCCGCGCCCGTCATCCGTGCCCACAGGATGGGGTAGAGGTGCAGGGCCCATCCCGCGTAGTGGTCGTAGGCGCGCTCGGGTCCGTCGGAGAACCAGCCGTCGGCCCGGCGGAACGTGTCGTGGGTCGCCAGGTCCTCGGCCATCTCGTCCGGTGACCACGGCCCGCCGACCGAGCGCAGGAAGGTCTGGACGACCAGGCGGAACCACACCCAGTTGATCCGGGGATACGTCGGGTCGCCGACGGCCGGCGACAGGTAGTCCACGATCCGCTCCTGCGCCGGCCCGGAAAGCCGGTCCCAGATCCACGGCCGGGTCAGGTCCAGGACCAGGGCGATGGACGCGGCCTCCACCTTGGCCTGCGGGTGCTCGTCGAGCCGCACCCAGCGCTCCGGTGACGCCGGATCGGTCCCGGTCACCAGGCCGCGGGCGTACCAGTCGGCGAGATCGTCCAGTCCGACGCCGCGCTCGCCGGCGATCCGGAACCCGGCGAGCAGGAAGGTACGGGCGAAGCCCTCCAGACCGTCGACCGCCCCGCCGTAGCCCCCGTCGCCACCGGGCAGGCTGATCCGGGCATGGCCCGCGGAGGCGTACGCCCGTACGGAGTCGAGCATCCGGTCGGCGAGGCGCAGCCAGTCCGCACGGGTCCACTCGTCGTGCGGCGACCCGTCGTCGATACCTGGGCGATGCTCTGCCACGTTCCCTCTTCGGTGCGATCTGGCTCCCGCGGCGGGTCGGGTCGGAAACAGGTCGGCCATGAACGCCGCATTTCTGGGAAGTAAAACGCTCACGACCGTTCATGTCAATGCTTCAATCGAACGGAAGTGCTCCCGAACGATCGGTACCGGATCACCCGCGACCGCGTACGGCCCCCCACCAGGACATCCGCGTGGCTGGGTACGCCTTGAGGCGGTGCCGGGCAGCGGCGGTCCCGGCCGGCCACCGGCCGGCGACGGCCGCCTCGGCGATATTCGACCGACTCAATCGATCTGATACGATCGCAATCGCTCACAATGCGGCAACGCTGGACCCGCGAGCCGATCGACCCCTCCACCCACGACCGAGGAGCAGCGGTGAGCACGATGGACAGGCGCGGACCCCTGCAGGTCGCGCGCCGGAACCGGCTGCTGGAGGCGCTGCATCGCGACGGCGTGCTGCGCATCTCCGACCTCAGCGACACCCTGGGCGCCGCGGCCGTGACGATCCGCCGCGACATCGCCCAGCTCGCCGCCGAAGGACTGGTGCGCCGCGTCCATGGCGGGGTGGCGCTTCCCGACCTTTCCGGCCCGGCGACCGGGGAGGGTACGTCCGTCGAGGACGGCATGCCCGGCACCGGTGGTGGCTCGATCGGCATGCTGGTGCCGTCGTTGGACTACTACTGGCCCGCCGTGGCCCAGGGCGCCGAGGAGGCCGCGCGGGAACTCGGCCTGCGGGTGGTCCTGCGCGGCTCGTCGTACCGGACCGAGGACGACCGGCCGCAGCTACGCCGGCTGGTCGACCCCCTCGGTGCCGACGCGCTGATCGTCGCGCCCCGACTGGACGCCCCCACGACCGAGGAGACCATCGCCTGGCTGGCCGGCAGCGGCATCCCGGTCGTCCTCCTCGAACGCACCGCGACGGTCGGCCCCCACCACGCCGTCCTGGAGTCCGTGGTGACCGACCACGCGCTGGGTGCCGCGATGGCCGTCCGACACCTGGTCGCCCTCGGTCACCACAAGGTCGGCGTGGTGCTCGCGGCGAACAGCCCGACCGGTCCGCACGTCCATCGGGGCTGGGTCGAGGCCACCACCGAATGCGGCCTCGACCCGACCCGGATGGTCGACGCCGCCGTTCCGGACGCCGGGTCACCCGATTACGGTGCGGCGCTCGATGCCGTTCTCGACCGGTGCTTCGCGACCAACACCACCGCGTTGCTCGTGCATGCCGACTCCGAGGCGATCGCGCTGTTGCAACGCTGCGAGGACCGCCGGCTCACCGTGCCGGGTGACCTGTCCATCGTCGCCTACGACGACGAGGTCGCGGGGCTGCTCAGCCCGCCACTGACCGCTGTCCGTCCGCCACGTCGGTCCATCGGCCGGGCCGCGGTGCGGCTCGTCGCCGACCGCATGGCCGATCCCGATCGACCAACGCACCGCGTGGTGATCAGCCCGTCGCTACGGGTACGGGCTTCGTCCGCGCCACCGCTGAACCCCGCCGGCTGACCGGTCCGCTCGCGCCGCACCGTCCTACGACCCGCGCTGCTCGACCAGCGAGATCAGCTCGTCCGCCGCCGGGCCCGAGGACGCCGGGTTCTGCCCGGTGATGAGCAGCCCGTCGGTCACCACGTACGGCTCGAAGTTGCCGACCTTCGAGTAGTCGGCGCCCTTGTCGACGAGTTCGTCCTCGACGAGGAAGGGCACGACCTTCGTCAGGCCCATGGCCTCCTCCTCGCCGTCGGTGAACCCGGTGACCCGCCGGCCGGCCACCACCGGAGTTCCGTCCGACCGTTTGGCGTGCCGCGCCGCGCCCGGCGCGTGGCACACCATGACGAGGGGCTTACCCGCCGCCACGGTCCGTTCGATCACCTTGATCGACACCGGATCCTCGGCCAGGTCCCACATCGGGCCGTGGCCGCCCGGGTAGAAGACCGTGTCGAAATCGTCGACGGAGACCGCGTCCAACCGCGCCGTCGCGGCCAGTTGGGCCGCCGCGTCGGCGTCGGCCTCGAACCGGCGGGTCAGGTCCGTCTGGAAGGTCGGTTCGTTGCTCTTCGGGTCGACCGGCGGGTGCCCGCCCTTGGGCGAGGCCAGCGTGACATCCCAGCCGGCGTCCTTGAACCGGTAGTACGGCGCGGCCAGCTCCTCAAGCCAGAAGCCCGTCTTGCGTCCGGTGTCGCCCAGCTGGTCGTGCGAGGTCAACACCATCAGAACCCTGGTCATCTCCGTCCCCCGCTCCTGGTGATCGGCCGAGATCGACTGGTCGAACAACCACACGATATCGCCCGCAATCGGACAGGGGATGCCGTTCGGTTGCGCTGGCCCGGCTTCCGTCGGCGTGATCCGGGAGGGCCCGCACGGCCGTGCGGCGGCGTCCACCGGCCCGCGATCAGCTCTCCGGCCGGGTGTCGAGGTGCGCCCGCAGCGCCGCCACGATCTCCCGTGCGGCGTCGAGCTGGTCCGGCGTGAGCGCGTCGACGAAAAGCTCGCGGATGGCGCGCAGGTGCGGAAAGGTGGACCGCCGGAACGCCTCCGCTCCGGCCGGCGTGAGGATCACCTCAGCCCCCCGGGGAACGGTCGCGCACTCCTGGCGACTGATCAGTCCGCGCCGTTCCATCCGGCCCAGGTGGTGGGAGAGCCGGCTCCGTTGCCAGCCGATGTGCGCCGCGAGCTCGGACGAGCGCAGCTGCCGGTCCCGCGCCTCGCTGAGCGCGAGCAGCACGACGTAGTCCCCCGGCGACAGCGAGGACTCGGCCAGGAGCCGGGCCGTGAGCCGGGAGCTGAGCGCCTCCGTCGTCTCGATGAAATCCCGCCAGATCCGCAGTTCGGCCTCGGTCGGCAGCCGACGCCCACCCGGCCGGCCAGCTATGGCCTTCGTCATAACGCCCCCAGTTGACGCATCAATTAGCAGGCTAGCATGGTTGACACGTCAACAGCGGCCGGCGATTCCGGCGCGGGAGGCCAGCCCGGGAGATCAGCCCGGGACAGGCGCCGGAACGATCGGAGGAGGAGACAGAAGATGACGTCCGAGGGCTTCGAGTTGGGGCTCAACTCGTTCGGGGAGGTGGCCACCGACGGCGACCGGATCCTGAGCGACGCGGAGACCCTGCGGCTGCTGGTGGACGAGGCCCGGCTCGCCGAGTCGGTCGGACTCGACGTGTTCAGCGTGGGCGAGCACTACCGGGAGGGCTACAACGACTCGGCGACACCCGTGCTGCTCGCGGCGGTCGCGACGGCCACCGAACGGATCCGCCTGGGCACCTCGGTCACGGTGCTCAGCACGAACGATCCGGTACGGCTCTACCACGAGTTCGCCACCCTCGACGCCGTGTCGGGGGGTCGCGCCCAACTGGTTCTCGGGCGCGCGTCGGCGACCGAGTCGTTTCCGCTGTTCGGCTACGACCTGGCCGACTACGAGCGGTTGTTCGAGGAGAAACTGGACCTCTTCCTGCGGCTTCAGCGGGAGGAATCGGTCACCTGGTCCGGCACCACCCGCAGTCCGCTGGTCGCGCAGCGGCTGCATCCACGGATGCGGCCCGGTGGCATCCCGACGTGGATCGGCGTCGGCGGGAGCCCGAACTCGGTGATCCGCGCCGCCCAGCACGGGCTGCCGCTCATGCTCGCGATCATCGGCGGGCGCCCCCAGCGGTTCGCCGGCCACGTCGACCTCCACACCCGGGGACTCGAACAGTTCGGGCAGCCCCAGCAGCCGGTTGGCCAGCATTCGCTCGGCCTTGTCGCCGACACCGACGAGGAGGCGGTGGAGACCTGGTGGCGATACTGGCAGCCGGTCGTGATGCGGCTCGCCGAGGAACGCGGCTTCTACCGGCCGGACCGGGCCCGCTACGAGGCCGAGATCAGGTCCGGTGCGCTGTTCGTCGGATCACCCGACACGGTCGCGCGGAAGATCGCCACCGTCGCCCGCGACCTCCGGCTGAGCCGATTCGACCTAAAGTACGACATCATGCACCTGCCCCGCGAGGCGCGCTCGCGCACCATCGAACTGCTTGGCCGCGAGGTCGCGCCACGGGTCCGGGAGCTGCTGGCGAAGGAGCCCACAAATGTCTGATCTCGTGTTCGGCCTCGACACCTTCGGCGACGTACCGGAGGACGACGCCGGCCGGCCCGTTTCGCACGCCGAGGCGATCCGGCAGGTCGTCGACGAGGCGGTGCTGGCGGATCAGCTCGGCGTCGATGTCATCGCCCTCGGCGAGCACCACCGGCCGGAGTACTCGATCTCCAGCCCGGAGACCGTGCTGGCCGGGATCGCCGCCCGTACCGAACGGATCCGGCTCTCCTCCGGGGTGACCGTGCTGAGTTCGGACGACCCGGTCCGGGTGTTCCAGCGGTTCGCGACGGTCGACGCGCTGTCGCGGGGCCGGGCCGAGGTGATCCTCGGTCGCGGCTCGTTCACCGAGTCCTTCCCGCTGTTCGGCTACGACCTGCGGAACTACGACGCGCTGTTCGAGGAGAAGATCGAGCTGTTCGTGAAGCTGCTGGACGAGAAGCCGGTCAGCTGGCACGGCAGCGTACGTGCCCCGCTCGAGAACGCCGACGTCTACCCGAAGACCGAGTCGGGACGCCTCACCACCTGGGTGGGGGTCGGCGGCTCGCCGCAGTCGGTGGTGCGTACCGCCCGATACGGTCTCCCGCTCATGCTCGCGATCATCGGCGGCGCCCCCGAGCGTTTCGCGCCGTACATCGAGCTCTACCGGAGGGCGGCCGAGCAGCTCGGCACGACCGCGCACCCGGTCGGGATGCACTCCCCGGGCTTCGTCGCCGACGCCGACGAGGAGGCGAAGGAGCTGTACTGGCCGCACTACCGGATCATGCGGGACCGGATCGGCGCACTCCGGGGCTGGCCACCGATCCGCCGTGCGGAGTTCGACGCCGAGGTGGAGCACGGTTCCCTCTACATCGGTTCCCCGGAGACCGTGGCCCGCCGGATCGCCCAGGCGATCCGCGGCCTCGGGGTCGGCCGGTTCGACCTCATCTATACCGCTGGCGCACAACCGGTGAGCGCCCGGACGCGCGCCGTGGAGCTGTACGGCACGCGGGTGATCCCCCTGGTCCGGGACATCCTCGCCGGCTCCTAGCCCCTCGGACGCGGATCGGGCTCCCTCGGACGCGGATCGGGCTCCCTCGGACACGGATCGGCAGCGGAAGGAAGACATGAACGACATCGACCGGAACCGGCCACAGACCCTCGGTGTACTCGGGGCCGGCAAGGTGGGCACGGTGCTCGCTCGGCTCGCCATCGCCGCCGGTTACCGGGTGCTCGTCGCGGGCTCCGGTGACCCGGCGAGGATCGCCCTCACCGTCGAGGTGCTCGCCCCCGGGGCGGAGGCCACCACGGCGGTGGAGGCGGTCACCGGCGCCGACATCGTCATCCTGGCCCTTCCGCTCGGCAGGTACCGCGCGATACCCGCAGAGGCGTTACGCGGCAAGCTCGTCGTGGACGCGATGAACTACTGGTGGGAGGTCGACGGCATCCGCGACGACCTCACCGACCCGCACACCTCGTCGAGCGAGATCGTCCAGGCGTTCCTGTCCGACGCCCGGGTCGTCAAGGCGTTCAACCACATGGGATATCACGATCTTGAGGACGAGGCGCGACCAGCCGGAACGGCTGGCCGGAAGGCCATCGTGATCGCCGGCGACGACCCCGCCGATCTCGCCGCGGTCTCCTCCCTCGTCGACACGCTCGGCTTCGATCCGGTGGTCGCCGGCCCGCTCGCCGAGGGGGTACGGCTACAGCCGGGCAGCGAGTTGTTCGGCGCCAACGTGAGCGCCGCCGAGGCGCGTGCCATGCTCGTCCGCTTCGCGGAGTCGGAGCAGGGCCGGACCATCGCCGCGGCCCGATCCGAGCCCGACGCCGACTAGGCGGGCCAGGCCGATCCAAGCCGGACGCCGGCCAGGTCAAGCCGGGCAGGCCAGGCAGGCCGGCCAGCGGTCAGAGGGTGAGGTTCTTCTGCTGGACGGTCCACTGGGTGTTGCTGCACAGGCCGCAGTTGCTGCCGACGAAGTTCTGGCCGGCGGTGCGGT
Source organism: Plantactinospora sp. A48 (assembly GCF_055793945.1). Taxonomy (NCBI): domain Bacteria; kingdom Bacillati; phylum Actinomycetota; class Actinomycetes; order Micromonosporales; family Micromonosporaceae; genus Plantactinospora; species Plantactinospora sp. A48. The sequence goes on from NZ_JBTIXF010000027.1 coordinate 17,523, forward strand.
CGCCCAGGAGGCGCCACTTGAGATAGAGCACCGCGACCCGGCCGAACTCGCCACCGTTGGTCTGGGTGTACGTCCCGCCGTGCCCCACGGGAAGGTTGCCCATGAAGGCCGGCAGACCGGCGGGCAGCTTGCCCCAGTCGTCCATGCCGTTCGGGTACGCGATGTCGCTGGGACCACCCATGAAGTACGCGATGGGCCTGGTCAGCCGCCGCAGCTGGTAGTCGTTGTTGTCGTCCAACAGCCCACTGCTGAAGATCATGGTCGTGGTGATGCGGGCGTCGTTGGAGACCTCGTACGCCTCCAGGCCGCCACAGGACCAGCCGGCCACGGCGATCTTGCTGGTGTCGATCCGGCCGTAGTAGTAACTGCCCTGCCGGCTGTTCTCCGCGACGGCCCAGTCCATCGACTGGGTCAGCATCACCGAGGTCTCCGAACCGGATCCGCCGCCCGGCCGGCCGTTGGCGAGCACCAGGAAGCCCTGTGAGGCGATCTCCCGCAGGAACGGCAACGAGTCGGTTCCGTTGCCCGAGCATCCCCCGTTGCCCCAGAGGAAGATCGGCAGTTGCCGTGCCGGGAAGTTCGCCGGCCGGTAGATGGTGTGGTTGGCCAGGCCGCTCACGGTCTCGTAGCCCGCCGGGTAGGGACCGGATCCTCCGACGGAGGTGACGGGTGGCGGCGTGGGACCGGTGGGCGGCGTGGAACTGCTCGGCGGCGGCGTGGGGCTGCTCGGCGGCGGCGTGGGGCTGCTCGGCGGCGATGTCGTCGGGTTACCGGGTGAGAACGAAGGCTGCGGCGACTCACCGACAGAACCGGTGCAGACGACGCCGTTGAGGGTGAAGCTGCCCGGCTTCGGGTTGCTGCCGTTCCAGGAACCGTTGAAGCCGAACGAGGCGGTGCCCCCGGTGGCGATGGTGGCGTTGTAGGCGACGTTGGAGACGCTGACCTGCGATCCGGACTGGGTGACCGAACCGTTCCACAGCTGCGTGACGGTTTGCCCGGCGCCGAATGACCAGGCCAGCCTCCAACCGTTCAGCGGGTCACCGAGGTTGGTGATGGTGACCGCCGCGGTGAACCCGCCAGGCCACGAGCTGGACACCGTGTAGTCGACGCCGCAGCCCGCCGCGGCCTGGGCCGCGGTCGTGCTCAGCACGCCGGCCGCGGCGGCCATGGCCAGACCGACGGCACCGGCGAGCACGACGCGGGACCGGTAGCGAGCGGGTGCCATCAGAGTCCTCCGGTGGGGTGCGGCGGCCGGGACAGGAGTCGTCGCTGTCACAGCCAGTCTCATCATGACCGCACCGCCCCGTCAAGTGAAGCTTGTCGATTTGTCGGGACACCCGGGCCTCCGGCCGACCCTTCGATATCGCAGCGAGGGCGACTTTTCCGGTCCTAGACTGCGAACGGATCGGCAGGGCGGTCTCGAACCGGCGGGAGGAAGGCATGCGTTCTCGGTCGGTGCCGTCGGATTCCCCGCCCACCTCCTCGTCGACGGAACGACCCGACCAGGCGCACAGCGGCGCCAATCGGGAGATGCCGCCGGAACTCGGCCCGGACGCCGTGGGCGTATTCGAGGGCCGGACATTTATGTTGTCCGATTCGGCCGGCAACGCGCTGAAGGACTCCATCGCCGGCCTGGTACACGACGACACCCGCTATATCAGTCGGTGGGAGATGACCATCGACGAACACGCCCCGCTGGTGCTCGGTTCGAGCACCGTCGACGCGTACTCGGCGGCGTTCTTTCTCGCGAACCCGGACCTTGAGGACCTGCCGGCGAACCGGATCGGCATCCGGCGGGAACGGTTCGTCGGAGACGGGATGTGCGAGCGGATCGCGGTGCAGCACTTCGGCGCCGAGCCGGTCTCGCTGCGTCTGCGACTGACCGCCGACACGGACTTCGCCGATCTCTTCGAGATCAAACGGGCCGGGCGTAGCCGGCTGGCCGAAATCCAACGGGCTCACCGGCCGGACGGCTCCGGCCTGCGTTTCTCCTACCGGAATTCACGGTGGTCGGCGGTCACCACCGTGGCGGCCGAACCACCTGCCGACCGGGTCGAGGGCGACACACTGGTCTGGGACCTGCGTCTGGGCCGGGGCGAGATCTGGCACTGCGAGCTGCGGGTGCTGCTGAACTGCCAGGGTGAGGACCTCCAACCGGTCAGCCGCACCTTCGGCGAGCCGCACGACCCGGGCGAGGACGATCCGGCATCGCGGTGGCGGGCGAACAAACCGCACCTCAGCACCGATTCGGACCTGCTGCGCGACGTGTACCACAAGTCCGCCGCCGACCTGGTGTCCATGCGGATAGCCAAGAAGATCCGTGGCGAGCCCGTCGTCCTGCTGGCCGCCGGCATGCCCTGGTTCCTGACCATCTTCGGGCGCGACACGTTGATCACCGCCTACCAGAGCATGGCCTGCGGACACGGCGTCGCCCGGGGAGCGCTGATCACGCTCGCCGACCATCAGGGCAACACCGTTGACGAATTCAGCGACGAGGAACCCGGAAAGATACTCCACGAGCACCGCTCGGGTGAGCTGACACAGCTCGGAATCGTGCCGTACGGCCCCTGTTTCGCCGCTTCCGACACCACCCAGCTGTGGCTCATCCTGCTCTCCGAGTACTGGCGATGGACCGGCGACGACGCGTTGGTCCAGCGGTTGCGCCCGAACGCCGACGCTGCGCTGCGCTGGATCGACGAGTTCGGCGATCGCGACGGTGACGGCTACGTCGAGTACGCCAGCCACTCGTCCACCGGCCTGCGCAACCAGTGCTGGCGTGATTCACCCGACGGCGTGCAGTTCGCCGACGGCACCCTCCCGACCCTGCCGGTCGCCACCTGCGAGATCCAGGGCTACACCTACGACGCGAAGGTCCGCGCCGCCGAACTGGCCGACGGACCGTGGGCCGACGCCACGCTGGCCCGGCGGCTGCGCGCCGAGGCCGCCGACCTGCGGGACCGGTTCAACCGGGACTACTGGCTGCCCACCCGCGGCGGCTACTACGCGATCGGCCTCGACGCCGACAAGCGCCCCATCGACTCGATGACCTCGAACATGGGCCACCTGCTGTGGAGCGGCATCGTCCCGCCCGACCGCGCCGCCGTGGTGGCCCGGCAGTTGATGTCCGACTCGATGTTCTCCGGCTGGGGCATCCGGACCCTGTCCACCGAGGACATCGGGTACAACCCCATCGGCTACCACCTCGGCACCGTGTGGCCACACGACAACTCGATCATCGCCGCCGGCCTCGCCCGGTACGGCCACCGGGAGGCCGCGAACCGCATCGCCATGGCGATGCTCGAAGCGGCCGCCCACTTCGAGTACCGCCTGCCCGAGGCGTTCTCCGGATACGACCGCTCACTCGGCCGGCGGCCCGTGCCCTACCCCACCGCCTGCAATCCCCAGGCCTGGGCCAGCGGGGCACCCCTGCTGCTCCTGCGGACGATGCTCGGGGTCAATCCCGACAACGGGACCATCTCCAGCGATCCGCACATCCCCGAGGCGCTGGGGCGCATCCGGGTGACCGGTATCGCCGTACACGGCACGCAGCACACCGTCGACGCCACCGGATCGGAACGATTCCCCACCTGACCCAGCGCGGCGCTGCCCGAACGCCGGGCCGACGCCGCCGGGCCGCAGTGTCAACGCCGCCCGGCACCGTCCGGTGCCGGCCGCCGGCGTACCGGTGTCGAGGAGCCGGTGCGGAACCTCAGTGGCCTTCGTCGGCGAACGCCGTGAGCGGATCGAGGCGCTCCCCCCGGGCGTGCTCCCGGGCGAAGACCGCCGCGCCGAGCGCCCGCACCCCGGCGGTACGCACGGCGGTGAGGTCGGCCGCGTCATCGGGATCCGGCACCTGGCCGAGTGCCGCGAACGCGGCCGCCGCGACACCGCTCAGGAGTGCCGCCCGGGCATGGTCCCGCTCGGCGGAGGCGAGCGCGGCGCCGGCCAGGCAGACGTAGGGGAAGAAGTCGGTCCAGGCGTTCCGGAACACCCGCTCACGGTTCTCGGCGAGCAGTCCCCGGGCCGTGTCGAGGTTGCCCAACCCCAGCTCGCAGAGGGCCAGGTTGTGCAACTCGGAGGCGACCGTCCGGGGCCGGTTCAGGGCCTCGTTGAGGGCGACACTCTCCCGGTACAACACCCGGGCCCGGCTCAGGTCGCCGGACATCCGCGCCACGGCGGCCAGCACGTGCCTCGGCCGTTCTTCGAGGCTTCGGTCACCGGAGCGCTGCGCGACCGCGAGGGCCTCCCGGGCTCGGGCCGCTCCGCCGGGCAGGTCACCGCCGCGGAGGGCGACTCTGGCCAGGCTGTACCGGGCCTCCACCTCGCCGGCCGGGTCGCCGGCCGCCCGGGCCCGCTCGATCTCGGCCTCGCTCATCCGGACCACGGCATCGGTCTCGCCACGCCGGAAGGCCGAGCGGACGTCCTCGCTGAAGCTCACGGGTGTTTCCTCGTCTTCCGTCGGTCGCCGTCGGGCGGGCGCACGCAGACGGTAGCCGGACCGATCTGACGGGCTCCTACCGGCGCGACTACCCGGGTTGACCTCGCCGAAGCCGCGCGACCGCGGTTGTCGCGCCGCCCGGGTCAACCGGATGCCGGTGGGCGAGGGGACAGCCTCGTCGCCGTCATCGCCCCCGCTGGTCCACCAGCCGGGTCACGCCGGCCAGGGTGGGATCCTTCACCAGGCGTTCCACGTCCAGCAGCACCTCGAACCGGGCCTCCATCGCGGTCAGGAACTGCGCCAGCGCGAGCGAGTCCCCGCCGGCGGAGAAGAAGTCGGTGTCCGGCCGGATCTCGCCGGGCGAGAGACCCAGGCTGGCGGCGAACAGCTCGGCGACCTGCCCGGCGGGGCCGGACAGCTCGGCAGCGGCCCCGGCCAGCTCGGCGGTCCCGGGCAGCTCAGCAGCTCCGATTGCCCCGGCCATCCCAGGGGTCCCGGGCGCCCCGGCGCCGGGCGCCGGGCGGTCCGGGTCCGGCGCGCGGTCCAGGGGCGGTCGGGGCGCCGCGGCCCGTTTGCCGGTATCGGTGAGGGCGATCCGGTCGCGCAGCACGAACCGCGCCGGGATCATCCCGGTGTGCAGGTGCGCCCCGAGGTAGGAGCGGACCTCGGCCTCCTGCCACTGGTCCGGCCGGACCACCACGGCGGCCACCAGGCGCCCGTCGTGTACGTACACCTCGCAGGAGTCGACTGCGGGGGCCCGCTCCAGGACCCGTTCGACCTCGTCGAGCTCGACCCGCTGGCCACGGATCTTGACCTGACGGTCACGCCGGCCCCGGTATTCCAGCGTCCCGTCCGGCCGCCAGGCACAGACGTCGCCGGTCCGATAGAGCAACCGCCCGGGTTGGGCGCTGAACGGGTCCGACACGAAGGCCGTGGCCATCAGCTCCGGCCGGCCGAGGTAGCGCCCCAACCCGGTGCCGCCGATATACAGCTCACCCTCGCGGCCGATGGGCACAAGCTCACGTTGATCATCGAGCACGTACACGCGCTTGCCGTCGATCGGACGCCCGATGGGCGGGTCCGACCTGTCCGGATCGTCGGAGCCTCGGGCGTCGGCACCACCGCACTCGTGCCAGGTGGTCCAGATCGCCGCCTCGGCGGGCCCGTAGAGGTTGAGCAACCGTCGGCCCGGCGCACGCCACCGGTTGACCAGACCGGCCCGCAGCCGCTCACCGGCGAAGGCGACCATCCGCAACGCGGGCAGGGACTCGTCCGGCAGGGCCTCCCACACCGACGGCGTCACCACGACCGCGGTCACGTCGCGCTCGCGCAGCGTCCGGGCCAGTGGCGGCCCCGGGGTCAGTCGCGCTCCGTCGGCCATCACCAGCGTCGCGCCGGACAGCAGCGCCAGCACCATCTCGAAGACGCAGCCGTCGAAGTTGAGGGAGAGGAACTGCAGGACCCGGTCGGTGGGACGCAGCCGGAACACCCGCCGCTGGGCGAGGTGCAGGTTGACCAGGGCCTGGTGATCGGTGGCGATCGCCTTCGGCCGCCCGGTGGTCCCGCTGGTGAACACGATGTACGCGGTGTTGCCCTGGTTGACGCCGGTGACCGGCGGTTCGGCCGAACCCGGCGTGACGTCCGGCGACACCACCTCGGCCGGGAGATCCAGCGCGCCGAGTCGAGTGGCGGTCGCGCCGTCGGCCAGGACCAGCCGGGCGGACGCCTCACCAAGCATCGTCCGCAGCCGTTCGCCAGGGCAGTCGGCCGCCGCGAACATGACCGCGCCGCCCGCCTTGGCCACGGCCAGCATCGAGACGATCAGCCACGCGGACCGTTCCCCGCAGATCGCCACCGTCGTCTCGGGTTCGACCCCCCGCTCCCGCAACCGTTGGGCCAGCCCGTTCGCCCGGGAGTCGATGTCCCCGTACCGGTGGGAGCCGTGCTCGTCCTCGACGGCCACGGCGTCGGGGTCGAGCCGGGCCATTCGTTCGAACAGCAGATGCCAGCACTGCGGGTTGCCGGGTCCGGTGTCCGGCTCGTTCCATTCGGCGAGGATCCGGTGCCGGGTCCGCTCGTCGACGGCGAGTGGCTGCCGCCCCACGACGATCCGGGCCGAGGTGCGGCAACGTGTGTTGGCGTGCGGTCCCCACTCCTGGAAGTTGCCGGCGGCGGGGGCGAAGTGCTCGTAACGGTCGAGAAAGCCGAGGATCGCCCAGCCGGCGAGGCGTTCGGCGAACGGCGCTCCGACGCAGTAGTGCGGGCCGGAGCCGAACCCGAGGTGGCGACCCTCGTTACGGCCGATGTCGAACGCCGTGGGGTTGGTGAACTTCCGCGGGTCGCGGTTGGCCGCGCCCAGCAGGAGCAGCACACTCTCCCCCGCCTCGATCCGGACCTCTCCGATGCGGGCGTCCCGGACGGCCTGCCTGCCCACGTACTGGCTGGATCCGTCGATCCGCATGACCTCGTCCACCGTCGAGTCGATGAGCCCGGGGTCGGCGCGCAGCCGGCGCAGTTGGTCCGGGTGCCGGTGCAGTTGCAGCAGCGCGCTGGACACCAACTGGGTGAGGGTCTGGTATCCGCCGGCGACCAGCACCAGCGCGTTGGCCGCGACCAGGCCGAGCGGGTCGGGCTCATCGTCCAGCGCCGTCACCATCATGCTGATCAGGTCATCGCCGGGCGAGTCCCGGCGTTCCCGTGCCACCTCCCGGAGCGCGTGCAGCGCCGCGTCGAGCACGGGTACCGCCGCCAGGTCCGCGCGGCTGGGAAAGGTGGAAAGGCTACCCAGCAACTGTTCGTACGCCCCGGCCCAGTCGGTGAGTTCCGCCACCCGCTCCCGCAGATTGAGAAGGTGTCCGATCAGCCGGGCCGGCAGTATCTCGGCGAAGTCCCGTACCAGATCCAGGGTGCCGGACTCCGGGAGTGTTTCGAGCACCTCGTCGGCGAGCTGGCGTAACACCTTGTCGTGGCGGGCCAACGCGGCCGGGGTGAATTCCTGTTTCAGGGTGTCCCGCAGTCGCGTGTGCCGTGGTGGATCGGTGAACAGGAGCTGCCGGGAAAGCAGCTCCGCGGTGGGTACGAGATCCGACATGCCTCGTGTGGACAACTCACCGCTACCGTGCTGCCGGGCGGAGGAAAACGTCCGGTGATTGGCGAGAATGCTTATGCACTCCTGATATCCGGAGCAGACCCACACCCCTCCGACCTGGTCATAGAAGAGTGGGGGCAGCTCGGAAATCGCCGTCCAGTAGCCGGTGGGGTCGGTGATCACCGCCGGGTTGCGCAGGTTGTGGACCCCGTGCCGCGCACGGTCATAGGCGGCCACGGGATTCACCCTGGACACGTCGGCCAGGTCACTCTGATCCAAGGTCATTTTGGGTTGTCCCAGCTCAACGCACGATCACGGAAAACGGGCCGCTCTGTTCGGGGGCGACGAGAGGTCGCGGTGCGTGCTGAACCAACCCGCCACCCGCCGGGCGTCGGTCGATCCACACTGGACGATCCTAAACCGTCCGGCCATCGGGTCGACACGCCCGTGCCGTTCGGAAAAGCGGCATCAGGATCGGCGACACCGCCCGAACCTATAAATATGTCAATGTGATTGACCGGGGAATACAAGTCCGCGACAACCGCACCGGACACTGGTTCACCCTCGCGCAGTCCCCCTCATCCGCGGCTTGTTGGCCGTCGAGCACATATCCTGGGCACGACGACCGCCGAGGACTGGTGGGAGTGTGGGGTGCGGAACAGCGTGGAGGAGAACGTTCACCCGCTGCGTTCCCTGCGGAACGCCGCCGGTCTGACCATCGAGGAACTTGCCGCGCGCTCGGGGGTGAGCCCTCGGACGATCAGTGGGATCGAGCGGCGCCGGATCCGGCGTCCGCAGAACGCCACCCTGCGAGCCCTGGGCTCGGTGCTGGGCCTGGACGCCGTGGCCCGCGACCGGCTCGGCGCGGCGAGCGAGCAGGCCCCTGGACTCACCGGACTGCCCCGGGTCACACCGCACTTCACCGGCCGGCGTGACGACCTGGCCTGGCTGACCTCACGAGTGGAGCGGACCGGCGTGGTGCAACTGCTCGGCCTGCCCGGGGTGGGCAGGACCGAGCTGGCTGTCCGGGCCGCGACCCTGTTGGCCGGGCGGTTCCCCGACGGTGTGCGGTTCCTCCGGCCGGCCGGGGACGGTGGCGCGGGCACGATCGCGCGGCGACTGCTGCGGACGCTCGGCGAGACCTCGACCGCGTCGGACGTGGCGGCCGTCCGGGCGTACCAGGAAATGGTGCGTAACCGGCGGATGCTGATCGTGCTGGACGACGCCTCGGGCTGGACCCAGGTCGAACCGCTGCTGCCAGCGGGCGCCCACACCGTCACCCTGATCACCGGCGGCCCACCGCTGGCGAACCTGCCCGCGGCCGACCGGCGGCTGGTCGCGCCGCTGCCCCCGGCCGATGCGCGGGCCGCGCTCACGGCCATGCTGGACACGGCCGTCCCCGAGCCGGCCGTCCCCGAGCCGGCGGTGGCCGAGCTGGCCGCGTGCTGTGGCGGCCTGCCGCTGGCCCTGCGGGTTACCGCGAATCGGCTGCTGACCCGTCCGCAGTGGACGGCGCAGTGGCTGATCGACCGGCTGGCCGAGCCGAGCCGGATCCTGGACGCGCTGGTCACCGGTGACCTCTCGGTACCGGACGCGTTCGCCCGGGCATATGCCCGGCTGCCGGCGCGGGCCCGCACCGCCGTGCGGATGCTGCCCCGGCTGACCGGTCCGGTCCCGGCGGAGGCAGGCTTCGTCGACCTGGCCGAGCGGGGTTGGCTGACCGTCCGCCAGGACCACCGGTACGACCCGCATCCGCTGGTGCTCGCCTTCGCCCGCGTCGCCCCCGATGCCTGATCACCGCTGCGGCGTCAAGCCGATCCTGGAGAGCTCGACGAGCATCGCCCCCGCCCGGTGGGCCAGTTCCAGGTCGTCGCACGCCTCGGCCAGCTCGATGGCCCGGACAAGATGGGCCGGCGCGTCCCGGGTCGCTCCCGTCTGCCGCAGCGCTTCCGCCAGTTCCACCGACACGAGGGCCTCGGTCGCCGGCATCGCGGCCGCGCGCAGCCGATACACGGCCTCCCGGCGGATGGTGACGCACTCCGCCCACCGGCCGAGCGCGGCGAGGTCGTTGCCGATCCGCCAGCAGGTTATCGCGTCGGTGCAGACCCGCGCCCAGTCCGCCATGGGATAACTCGGGTCCCGGAGCAGGCGCAACGTCCGACGATGCACGCGCAGTGCCTCGGCGGGCCGGCCGAGCGCCAGCAGTGAGGTACCGAGCGATGCCATGGCCTGCGGCAGTCCCTCCCGGTCGGTCGATCGACGCAGCATCACCCAGGCCCGCTGCCGCAGCCGCAGCGCCGTGGCGTGGTCACCCAGACCGGTTCGTCCGATCGCGGCGTACAGCAGCGCCCAAGCCTCCTGGGTCGAGTCGCCGGCGACCACCGCCCGGTCCAGCGCCCGCCCGGCGGTGGCCAGGCTCCTCTGGTGGTCGCCCTGGCAGATCGCCTGCGCCCAGGCCAGATAGTTGAGATGGACCGCCTCCTGAACCGGGTCGCCCAGCCGGGCGGCGGCCTCGGCGGACAGCTGGAAGACCTCCGGCCAGAGGTCGAGGTGGATTCGACTGTCCGAGAACCAGTGCAGCGCGTCCGCGGTCCTGACCACCAGGTCGTGGCGGCCCTGGGCGGCCGCCAGGCGCAGCGCCGCGAACCAGTTGCCACGTTCCCCGTCGAGCCAACCGGTCGCCTCCTCGCGGTTCCGGAACTCCGCCAGCGGTGCCGGCCCGGCCGGCTCGGAATGCCGCCCGGCCGGTTCGAAATGCCGCCCGGCCGCGATGGTCCGCTCAAGTAGCCATCGCAGCAGGGCCGTACGCAGCCGCCGAACCGAGTTCGGCTCCGCCACGGCCATCCGGTCAGCGGCGAAGTCCCGCACCAGGTCGTGCAGGCCGTACCGGTCCGGTGGCACGACGGCCACCAGGCCGCCCTCGACCAGGGCATCCAGCCGCCGCTCGGCATCCTCGGGACGGTGCCCGGCGACCACCGCGACCAGATCCGGACCGAAGTCGGGACCGACCATCAGGGACAACCGCCGGAAGGTCCGCCGCACGTCGGTGCCGAGCCGTCGGTACGACAGGTTGAGCGCCGCGTGGATGCCGGACCCACCGGCGTCGATGATCGCCAGTCGCGTCCGTTCCCCGGCGAACCGCTGGTTCAGCTCGGCCACGGACAGGCCCGGCTCGTCCCACAGCCGCTGCCCGGTGACCCGCAGGGCCAGCGGCATGTGGCCGCAGTGCCGGGCCAGCTCACCCAGCTCGGCCGGGCTGGCGGCCAGACCGGGCTGGCCGATGGCCCGCAACATCGCGGTGGACTCCTCCTCCGGCAACGGCTCCACCGGGATCCACCGCGCGTCGTCGAGACCACTGAGCCGCCGCCGGCTGGTGAGCAGCACGAGACTCTCCCCGGCACCGGGCAGCAACGGCCGGACCTGCGCCTCGTCGGCGGCGTTGTCCAGGACCACCAGGGCCCGGCGCGGGAACAGCGCCGACCGGTACGCCGTCGCCCGCTCGTCCAGACCGGACGGGATCCGCCGTTCCGGCACACCGAGCGCGAGCAGCAACCGGTGCAGCGCCTCGCCGGGCGCGGTCGGTACGTCGTCCATGCCACGCAGATCGACCAGGAACCGGCCGTCCGGATAGTCCGCCGCCAGGTCCGCCGCTGCCCGCAGCGCCAGGCTGGTCTTGCCCACCCCGGCCGGCCCGGTGACGACGACCACCGCGGCCCGCCGTTGGTCGTCGGCCGGTCGGCGCGCGATGTCCCGGAGCGTCCGCAGCGCCGCCGCCCGGCCGGTGAAGTACCGCGGCGGACCGGGCAGCTCGCACCCTGGCGGCACCGCCGGTCGGACGGTCCCGGTCGCGACGAGTCGGCGGCGCTGGTCGTCCGGTACGGCGAGGACATCGAGCAGGGCGGTCAGGGTGCGGCGCTGCGGACGGCGGACCCGGTCGCGCTCGATGTCGCTGATCGCCCGGGCACTGATCCCGGACCGGTCGGCGAGCCCTTCGATCGACAGCCCCGCCGCGACGCGACAGGCCCGCAGAACAGTGCCCAGGGACGGCCGCTCGGGTGTGCTCGGCATCGACTCCACCGAGCACACCCTCACAGATCACCGCCCGGCACACCAGGCGTCGAGCGGTGACCTACCGCACCGGTCGGATCACCGACCGTTCAGCCGCCACGTCTGGTAGCCCCCGTAGTTGCACGCCCGGGCGTACGCGTCACCGCTGCCGTGCGTGTCGAGGCAGATGTACCGGGTATCGAAGTAGTTGAGCCGCAGTACCACCTGGTTCCAGCTCGGCCCGTCGCCCTCCAGCCGCTGCGTCAGGTCGCCGTCACAGGCGAAGGCGTGCAGCTGCGGGCCGCCGAACTCCCACATCTCCAGACACAGACCCGTCTGCCGGTTGCGGACGGTCACCCAGTCGTACCCGGACGGGGCCTTCCCGCCGGTGGAGGTGACGGTCCAGGTCTGCCAGTTGTTGCCGGCCTGGCACGGCAGCGTGTAGACGTAACCGTCGCTGTTGCTGTCCAGGCACATCCCGGTCGCGTAGTTCTGGAACTGCCCGGTGAAGGCGTAACCCGCCGCTGCCGCCGGCGACGAGGCCACCGCCGTTCCGCCACCGACCAGCGCGACCACCACGACCAGCCGAGCGAGGATCCCCCGCCACGTCGTCCTGCCAACCTTGCCTGACACCCTTGGTCCTCCCGTTGCCGGTCCGAGCCTCGGCTCAGCGCCGAGGCTCGCCGCGCACAATCCGCGCACAACGAGTACAGCGTCGTGCGCGCCGGGTGACCATGCAGAACGACAGGCAAGAATCACCGGGCTCACCGGGTTGGCGGCTAGACTCCGGTTCGTGGCCGAGATGCTTCTCGATACCGTCGAGCGCGCGCGGTTCGCTGACCTGCTCACGGAACTCGGCCCCGATGCGCCGACGCTCCTCGTGCCGTGGACCACCCGCGACCTCGTCGCGCATCTGGTCCTGCGCGAGCACGATAACCTCGCCGGCCCCGGGTTGGTCCTGTCCGGAGCGTGGGGCCGGCTCGCCGAACGCCGACAGCGAGACCTCGCCCGGAGCGACTTCAGCCGGCTCGTCGCGACGTTCCGCTCGGGTCCGCCGCCCGGGTTCTTCCGGATCCCATGGGTGCGCCGGCTCCCCACGCTCAACGAGTTCTTCGTCCACCACGAGGACGTCCGCCGCGCCAACGGCCGTGGGCCACGGACCAACGGGTACCCGATGGACGCCGCCCTGTGGCGCAACGTGACCTGGAGGCCCTGGTTCCTCACCCGCCGACTGCACGGGGTGGGTCTCGAACTGGTGTGGGCCGAAACGGGGAGAACCGTGCGGGCCCGCCGGGGAACACCCACCGTCCGGCTCAGCGGAACCCCTGGCGAGTTGCTGCTCTACCTCTTCGGCCGGCAGGGCGCGGCCCAGGTCGAGGTGAGCGGACCAGCGGCGGCTGTCGAAGCCGTACGACGGACGCACTTCGGCATGTAGACGCCGACCGCCGACGTGGCCGGGTTCAGCCCTCGATGTCGATGACCACCTTGCCCTCCGCGCCACCGCCGGCGACCAGACCGTACGCGTCCATCACCGTGCTCAGGGTGAAGCGGCGCGGGTCCAACCGGGGCCGCAGGGCGCCGTCGTCGGCCAGCGCCGCCGCCTCGCGCAGGATCTCGCCATGGTGCTCACGCCCCTGGCCGGTCAGCATGGGCAGCAGCGTGAACACCCCGGAATAGGTGGCACCCCGGAACGACAGCGGGGCCAGTGAGTGCGACCCCCAGCCCAGCGCGCTGACGACGTGCCCGTGGTAGGTGCGCACGGCCGCGAACGACGCGTCGAGCGTCGCCCCGCCCACGTTGTCGGCGACGATGTCGAACCCCTGCCCCTCGGTGTACCTCGCGACGTACTCCTGCACGCTGGTGGTGGTGTAGTCGATCGGCACCGCGCCGAGGTTCTCGATCACCCGCAGGCTCGACGGACCGCCCGTCGCGTACACCTGCGCACCCCGGGCGCGGGCGAGTTGGATGCCCACGTGCCCGACGCCACCGGCACCGCCCTGCACCAGCACCTTCTGCCCGGCGTGCACCCCGGCCCGGTCGACCAGCCCCTCCCAGGAGGTGATGACGGCCAGCGGCAGCGCGGCGGCCTCCCGCATGGAGAGTGCGCGTGGCTTGCGCGCCACGAGCCGGGCGTCCACGGCGGCGTACTCGGCCAGCGATCCCGGTAACTCGCCGACGCCGCCGGTGAGCCCGTACACCTCGTCGCCCGGGTCGAAGCCGGTGACGCCGGGGCCCACCGCGACGACCACACCCGCGAGATCCAGGCCGAGCACCGCCGGCGGTCGTACGCGGGCATGCGGCGCCTTTCCCGCCTGGATCTTGGTGTCCAGCGGGTTGACGCCGCTGGCGACGATCCGTACGAGCAACTGGCCGGCACCGGCGGTGGGCTCGGCGATCTCCTCGACCCGCAGCGGGGCGTCGAATTCCGATAGCAGTGCGGCACGCATGGCAGTCCGAACTCCCTGTGATCGAGGCGTCACCGGGAAGCTACTGCGCCGGGTTGCCGGCCGGGCCGGTTCGCCGGTTCGGCCTCCCACCGACCCGCCGTTTTGTACGTTGTCGGGAGAAGCCCTGGGTCCGGTGCCTCCACTGTCCGAGGGACGTGCCGAAGGAGGCAGTCGCGGTGACGCCCAGCCCGCTCCCCGGAATCCTCCGCCGGCGCGGCGAGCCCGATCACCCGACGTTCCTGGAACTCTTCTTCGACCTGATCTACATCTTCATGCTCTCCAGGTTCTCGGCGGGACTGGCCGGAAACCTCACCGTTCTGGGTGCCGCCGAGACCACCGTCCTGCTGATGGCCGCCTGGTGGGTCTGGGTGCTCACCGCGTGGCTCACCGACCTGTTCAACCCGCGGCTGCCGATCATCCAGGCGACAGTCGTGGCGGTCATGTTCGGCACCCTGCTGATGGCCATCGCGGTGCCGTACGCCTTCGCCGACTACGGCTGGCTCTTCGTCGGGGCGTACTTCGGCATCCACCTTGTCCGGGACGCCGTCCTCATCCCCGGCACCCGGGTGAACCGCCCGATCCAGGCCAGGAGCATCCGGGTCTTCTTCTGGTTCGTCGTCACCGCCACGCCGTGGGCGGTCGGGGTGTTCGTGTCCGGAACGGCCCGGCTGGCGCTCTGGTCGATCGCGGTGGTGGTCGATCTCGGGTCGGCCCGGATAGGTTGGCCGACACCGAAGCTCGGCCACACCGAACTCGCCAGCCAGATCTTCACCGGCACCCACCTGTCCGAGCGGCATCGGGAGATCTTCATCATCTCGCTCGGCGAGCTGATCCTGAGCGCGGGCCTGGGGCTGGCCGGTAGCGGCTTCCAGGCCGGCCGGGTGGTCGCGAGCGCCGTCGCGTTCGCCAGTGCGGTGCTGCTCTTCCAGCTCTACCTCCACCGGATACGACAGCTGCTGGCACCGACCGGCGCCACGTCGGTGGAGCGGGTCCGTTCGGGCACCTACACCTCGTACAGCCATCTGGTGATGGTGGCCGGGGTACTCGTGGTCTCGACCGGCGTCTCGCTGGTCATCGACCGGCCGTTCGGTACGACGCCGCCGGCCTGGATCACCGCCATCCTCGCCGGGCCGGCCCTGTTCCTGCTCGGGAGCTGTCTGTTCGACGCCGTGCTCACCGGGCGGGTCCTCTGGTCCCGGGCGGTCGGGATCGTGGTGCTGGGCGCCCTCGGGCCCGCGGTGGCGCCGCTTCCACCGGTGGCCGTCCTGGTCGCGGCCAACCTGGTCCTGCTGCTCACGCTGGTCTGGGAGACGCTGCCCGCACGCGCGCGGCCGGTCCGGGCGACCGTGCCGGCCGGGTGAGGTTCAGCCGATCGCCGGTGGCATCGGCGTGCGGGCGTACACGCGGGTACTCACCAGGTTCACCACGGCGATCACGGCCAGGACGCTCATGGTGAGCAGGGCGACCATGATCGGCGGCAGCAGGCTGCTGGCCGGCGCCGCGCCGGCCAGCAGCACCAGCCCGGCGAGCCTGGACCGGGAGAGCCGGCCGAAGACCGTGTAGTCCAGCAGGCCGCGACCGGCCAGGAACAACGCCGGCCCGCCGAGGATGGCCGCGGCCCACGAGGCCGGGGTGTCCCCGAACGGACGCGTCACGACGAGGCGGCTGGTGACCGTCATGCCGCCGATGCCGGCCACCATGATCAGGTGGGTGATGGCGGCGGACTGCGAGAGCACCGTCGGGTTCGCCGATCGGGCGATGGCCTCGGTCAACAGCTCACCGGCCCGGTAGATGTAGATCCGCCAGGTCAGCACCACGATCATGAACACCACCAGCAGCGCCCAGGCCCGATCGGCGGTGTACTCGCCTCCGCTGAAGGTCGACCCGGCCACGAAGATGGCCGCGCCGAGCGCGACGATGACGAACTGCCGGTACCGCTCGGCCACCCGCTCGCCGACCAACCGCCAGCCCTGCGGTCGTGACCGCCCCATCCCCGGCAGCGGCCAGCCGAGCCAGGCGACGGTGTACTCCAGGCCGACGGTCACCGCCCAGATCAGGAGCCGGGTGGGGCCGGTAACCAGCGCACCGCCGAGCCAACCGATCGCGGCGATGAGATACCAGAACGTGATCCGGCCGCTGATGTCCGATCTGGTGGCGATCGGCCGGAGCAGGAGGTAGTAGACGCTCGACCCGAGATGGGTGGCCAGGTAGGTGACCGCGAAGAGCAGGCCGCGCCCCTGGTACGCCTCCGGCGTCGCCGCCGCCAGCAGCAGGCTGGCCGCCGCCAGCCCGATGAAGTGCGCCTGGATCGCGGGCCGTCCCAGGTCGAGGGTGTCGACGAGCCACGTGGACAGCGCCCAGACCAGGGTGATCGCGAGCAGCAGGATCAGTGACTCCCCGACGCCGGTCCAGCTCAGGTTGCCGCTGAGGGTCTCGGCCAACGAGATCATCGCGAAGACGTAGGCCAGGTCGAAGAAGAGTTCCAGGAACGCCGGACGGCTCGGATCCGGTGCGACCGGGGCCGCCAGACCGGCGCCACCATCCCTGGCCATCGACGCCCTCCGGACCCACCGCACCGTCCTCGCCTGAGGACAGGCTACGGTCGCCGGCCCGGTCACATGCCGCCATCGCCGTAATACGCAACCGCCCTCGTGGCGTTCCGGCTCCCTAGGCGGCGCCCCAGTTCAGGGACAGCCCGGTCGCGGCGCGTTCGGTGCGGATCTCCATCATGCTGCCGAGGATCGTGGCCCGGTCGGCGACGACCGCCGTGCCGTCGAGGGTGTACGTGACCCGGTCGCTGACGAACACGGGACCGCCGACGGGCTCCTGGAGGTGCCGGGCTACGGTCGCGGCGAGGCTGCCGGGCCGGATCGTCTCGGTGGCGCGGGCGACTGCCACTGCGGCGTCGGCGAGCGCGCCGTACAACGAGATCGCGCCGAAGTCGCGGTCCCGGATCTGGTCGCCGTACGGCTGGCGGACCCAGGACACCTGGTGGACGGCCGGCCGGCCGGCGAACTCGCGCAACCGCTCCAGCCGGAGCGCGGTGTCCCCGGTCCGGATCCGCAGCTGGCTGACGACTGTCGCCGGCGCGCGGCGCACCGTGCGGGCGAGCACGACGGTACGGACGTCGTGGCCCTGCTTTCGCAGGTCGTCGGCGAGGCTGTGCAACGCGCCCAGCTGGTAGGCCAGGTGCGGCGGGGCGACGAACGTCCCGAGGCCGGGCCGTTGGACGATCAGACCATCGTCGCTGAGCTGCCGCAGCGCCTGCCGCAGCGTCATCAGCGTGACCCCGTACGCGGCGCTCAGCTCCCGCTGCGGGGGAAGCGCCTCCCCGGGGGTGTATTCGCCGGCCCGGATCTTCGCGGCGAGGTCGGCGGCGATGGCCCGGTACCTGGCCCCGGGCCTTGCCTCAGACACGGAACCGCCTCACCTCAGGCACGGGAACCACGGGTCACGGCGGGCCGTCCTCCTCGTCGAGCGCTCGGCGCATTTTACCGAGGTACGCCGCGACCTCGGCCGGGGTCGCCCCGTCGAGGATACGGCGCAGCACCGCGGCGCCGACGATGACACCGTCGGCGCTCCGGGCACCCGCCGCGGCGTGCTCCGGCGTCGACACGCCGAAGCCCAGCAGCACCGGAAGGTCCGTAACGGCCCGGACCCGCGCGACGAGTTCCGCCGCCGAGCCGGCCAGCTCGGCCCGCTGTCCCGTGGTGCCCATCACCGACACCGCGTAGACGAAGCCACGGCTGCGCCGTCCGATCTCGTCCAGGCGCGGGCGCGGGGTGACCGGCGCGGCGAGCAGGGCCAGGTCGACGCCGGCGCTCGCGGTGCCCGCCGCCAGCTCGTCGGCCTCGTCGAGCGGCAGGTCGGGCACGATCAGGCCGGCGACCCCCACAGCGCCGAGCGCCGCTCCGAACCGGTCCGGGCGCTCGCGCAGCGCCAGGTTGGCGTAGGTGCTCACGACCAGCGGCGGCAGGTCCGTGGCGAGGCGGGCGAGTTCGGCGAGGATGCCGTGCGCGGTCGCCCCGTGGGCCAGGGCCGTCCCGGTGGCCTCCTGGACGGTGTCGCCGTCGAGCGTCGGGTCGGAGAACGGCAGACCGACCTCGATCGCGTCGGCCCCCGCGTCGGCGAACGCCCGCAGGTGGTCGGTCCAGTTCGGGGTGACCTGACCGGTGAGGTAGGGCATCAGCACCTTGCGGCCGGCGGCCCGGCGGGCGCGCAGGTGGCCTTCGAGGCGGCGGGGTGTCACATCAGCTCCATCAGGGTCGCGGTGTCCTTGTCGCCCCGCCCGGACAGGGTCAGCAGCACCGTCGTCTCCGGTGGTAGTTCGCCGGTGCCGGCCGCGCGGATCACCCAGGCGACCGCGTGCGCCGATTCCAGCGCCGGGATGATGCCCTCGGCCCTGGCCAGGCGCACCGCGGCGTCGACCGCCTCGGCGTCGGTGACCGTCTCGTACCGCGCCCGGCCGAGGTCGCGCAGGTGTGCGTGCTCCGGCCCGACGCCGGGATAGTCGAGCCCGGCGGCCACCGAGTGCGCCTCGCCGATCTGGCCGGTTCCGTCCTGCAGGAACAGCGACCGCGCGCCGTGCAGCACGCCGACCCGACCGAGGCTGGCGCCGGCACCGCCCGCCGCCTCGACGCCGATCAGCCGGGCGGACGTGTCCACGAACCCGGCGAACGTGCCCGCGGCGTTGGATCCGCCGCCCACGCACGCCACCACGTGCTCGGGCACCCCGCTGCCCAGCTCCGCCGCGCACTGCCGGCGCGCCTCGTCGCCGATGACGCGCTGGAACTCCCGCACCATCCACGGGTAGGGGTGCGGACCCACGACCGAGCCCACGCAGTAGTACGAGTCCTCGGTCGCGCCGACCCAGTGCCGCATCGCCTCGCTGGTGGCGTCCTTGAGGGTGCGGCTGCCCGTACGGACCGGAACCACCTCGGCGCCCAGGACCCGCATCCGGACCACGTTGAGCGCCTGCCGCTCGATGTCGCGTTCGCCCATGAAGACGGTCGCGCCGAGGCCGAGCAGCGCGGCGGCGGTCGCGGTCGCGACGCCGTGCTGGCCGGCGCCCGTCTCGGCGATCAGTCGGGTACGGCCCATCCGCCGGGCCAGCAAGGCCTGCCCCAGCACATTGTTGATCTTGTGTGAGCCGGTGTGGGCCAGGTCCTCGCGCTTGAGCAGCAGGTCGATGCCGAGTTCGGCGGACAACCGCCAGGCCGGGGTCAACGGAGTCGGCCGACCGGCGTGCGCGGCCAGCAACGTCGCGAGAGTGCCCCGGAAGGCCGGGTCCGCCCACGCGTCGTGGAACGCCTCCGCGACCTCCTGACAGGCCGGCACGAGCGACTCGGGAACGTAGCCACCCCCGAATTCGCCGAACCGGCCGCGCGCCGACGGGTCGCTCATCAACCCCGGCCGTTGCCGCACCTCGACCTCACTCACGACGCCTCCCCAGAGTTCTATATCTAGCCCTAGAGTTCTAGAACTGTATGAAAGGAGTGTGGCACGGCACGGCCCGGCACGCCAGCCCGGGGTCGGCGGTCAGGCGGGGTTCGGCGGTCAGGCGGGCAGGCGGGCAGGCGGGTTCAGCCGTCAGGCGGGTCCGGCGGTCCGGCGGCGAGGCCGTCGGGCGGATCGAGGACCTCGACCTGCTGGGCTCGAGCGGTACCCGAGTCCGGCTCGTCGGGTTTCCGGGCGAGCGTGCGGAGACTGGCTCTGCCCCGCGTACCACCGGGGACCACGCCGGGCCACCCACCTGCCCGGCGGCGGAACGACATGCGGAAAGGCCCTGGCATGGCAGCCAAGCGCGGCGTGTACTTCCTGGCGAACGACGCCATCCTCGATTCGGCGATCGCGTTCCTCAACAGCGTTCGCCGGCATGAACCGGAGGTGCCACTCCAGCTGATCCCGTACGCCGACGACATCGCGCGGCTGTCCGAACTCAGCGAGCGCTACCGCTTCACCATCTGGCCCGACGGCGACATCCTGCGCGCCTGCGACGAGATCAGCCGCGCCTTCCAGGGCGAGGTGAAGGGGCAGTACCGCAAGCTCGCCATGTGGGAGGGCGAGTTCGACGAGTTCGTCTACCTCGACAGCGACACGGTGTTGCTGCACGACCTCGACTTCGTCCACCCCCACCTCAGCGACCACGGCTTCGTCACCTCGAACTCGAACATGCCGTCGACCCGCCGCTGGGTGTGGCGGGACTCGATCGAGTCCACCGGGGCGCTGTCGGCCGAACAGATCGCGTACGCGACCAACACCGGCTTCATCGCCTCGCGGCGGGGAAACCTTCCCTTCGCCGAGATCACCGCGAAGATCCCGGCCGCGCTGGAACTGGCTCCGCACATGGAACTGCTCTGCTGCGAACAGCCGCTGTTGAACTACCTGATCGTCACCTCGGGCCGCTCGTACACCAGCCTGAGCGCCATCTCGGCGGCGACCGGTGACTGGTCCATCCCGCTGGAGCGATGGGGTGGCAACGAGCTCGGCCCGACCCGCGACGGTGCCGTGGTGCAGCCGCCCTGGGCGCCGCCCGTCCTGCTGGTCCACTGGGCGGGCCGGTGGGATCGCCCGATGCCCAACCAGGAGCTGTGGGACCACTACCGGTCGCTGGATCTCAACGCGGCGCGCCCCGCGCTGGCGGGCGCGGCCCGGAGCGCCGGACCAGCGGGCGCCGGACCAGCGGGCCGCCGACCGACGGGCGCCGGCGGCTGGGCGGACGCCTGGCACCGGGCGGCACGCTCCGCGAGGTAGCCGGCGCGGCTCACGGCCCCGGGCTGATCGCGGCCGGAGTCCGGTTTCCGGCGGCGTGAGCCGGGCGTGGCTCGACTCAGGGTTGTTGAAGGAACCGCACGACCTGCGTGGCGAGTTCGGCCGGCTGCTCCTCGAAGATCCAGTGACCGGAGTCCTCGATGACGCCGCCGGTCACCGTCGTGGCGTACCGCTCGACCTGGGTTGCGACCGCCTCTGCGAGGCTGGCCCGGGCGCCGAGCGCCAGCACCGGCATGGTCAGCTTCGTCCTGCCGTACTCGCCGTTGTCGGTGACATCCTCGGGCAGCGCCCGGAAGTACTCGAAGCTGGCCCGCAGGTGCGCGTCGTCCCGGAGGAACCGGGCGTACTCCCGGACGTCGTCATCGCCGATGCCGTCCCGCTGGACCTTCATCGAATCGGTGAACCGATCCACCCACAGTTCCTCGCGACCGGCCACGATCTGTTCGGGCAGGCCGTTGCGCAGGCTGAAGAAGCCGATGTTCCAGAACCCCGGGCCCTTCGGGGTCAGCGTCGGAATCTGGTACAGGCCCTGGTCCGGGACGGGGGCCTCGGTGAGCACGAGTTTGCGCACCTCGTCGCGGTGGGCGGCGGCATAGGCGTACGCCACCATGGTCCCGATGTCGTGCCCGACGACGCTGACGTCCCGGTCGAGGCCGAGCTGGGTGAGCAGGCCGTACACGTCGGCGGCGAGGGTCTTCTTGTCGTAGCCCCCGGCCGGGGCGTCGCTGCCGCCGGCGCCCCGGAGATCTGGCGCGATGACCGTGTGCTGCCTGGCGAACTCCGGCAGCACCTTGCGCCACATGTACCACGTCTGGGGATAACCGTGCAGCAGGACGAGTGTGCTGCCCTGACCGCCCCGGACATAGTTGATCGTGACATCACCGACCCGCGCGGTCTGCTCGGTGAAGGAATCCGGAACCCGCCCGCCGCCCATCGCCACTCCCTCCGCCGACAGAAGTGGTCGTGGCTACCCGGCCGTGGGGCTCCTACACCTCATCCGGTGCCGGTTCACGCGCCTCGCTCAGGCACCCGTTGACGAGCCGAAGAGCAGGTCCGCCCGCCATTCTGGCACCCCCGCCGTGGACCGCCGTCACATCGACACCGGTCGGGGTACGGTCACTTCCGAACGTTTCTCGACAGCGGAGGAGCAACATGTCCGGTCGCTATTTCGAGGATTTCTCGCCCGGACACGGCTACGCCGCGCCGCGGGCCCGCCTCTCCTCGGACGCCCCCCGGCTCGATCTGAGCGGTGACTGGGCCTTCCGGTTCTCCCCGCTGGGGCTGGTGGACTCCGACGGGTTCGAGTCGCCGAGCTTCGACGACGCCGGCTGGGATCGGCTTCCCGTGCCGTCGCACTGGCAGTTGCACGGGTACGGCCGGCCCGCGTACCTGAACGTCAGTTACCCGATCCCGGTGGACCCGCCGTTCGTCCCGGACGAGAACCCGACCGGTGACTATCGCCGCGTCTTCCAACTGCCCGCGTCCTGGCCGGACGGCCCGGCCGTGCTGCGCTTCGAGGGGGTGGACTCCTGCGCGCGGGTCTGGCTCAACGGCACCGAACTGGGGGTGAGCCGGGGTAGCCGGCTGGCGGTGGAGTACGACGCCTCCGCCGCGCTGGGACCGGGCCGCAACGTGCTGGCGGTACGGGTCCACCAGTACTCGTCGGGCAGCTATCTGGAGGACCAGGACACCTGGCGGATGTCGGGGATCTTCCGGGAGGTGACGCTGCTGGCCCGCCCGGTGGGCGGGATCCGGGACGTGTTCGTACACGCCGACTACGACGCCGCGACGACCGCCGGCCGACTGCGCTTCGACGTGCTCGCCGACGGCCCGGTACGGGTGAGCGTCCCGGCCCTGGACGTGGTCGACGCGCCCGCCGAGCGGGTGTTCGACCTCGACTCGGTACGCCCGTGGAGCGCCGAGGACCCGTTCCGGTACGAGGCGGTGCTCGCCACCGACACCGAACGGGTACGGCTGCACATCGGCTTCCGGACGGTCACGATCAACGAGGCCGGGGTGCTCACCGTCAACGGCCGGCGGGTGCTGCTGCGCGGCGTGAACCGGCACGAGTTCGACCCCGAGCGCGGGCGGGCGGTCACCCGCGAGACGATGCGCCGCGACGTGGAGCTGATGAAGCGGCACAACGTCAACGCCGTGCGGACCTCGCACTACCCGCCCCATCCGTGGTTTCTGGACATCTGCGACGAGCTGGGCCTGTGGGTCGTGCTGGAGTGCGACCTGGAGACACACGGGTTCGAGTACGTCGACCCGGAGCGCTGGAGCCGGAACCCCTCGGACGATCCACTGTGGCTGGACGCGTACCTGGACCGGATAACCCGGACCGTGGAACGCGACAAGAACCATCCCAGCGTCATCATGTGGTCCCTGGGCAACGAGGCGGGCGACGGGCGGAACCTCGCGGCGATGGCCGCCTGGGTGCGTCGCCGCGACCCCTCCCGGCCGATCCACTACGAGGGCGACCGGTTCGGCCGGTACACCGACGTCTACGGGGAGATGTACCGCACGCCGGCCAACGTGCGGCGGATCGGGCAGGGCCGGCTGCGACCGGGTGAGTGCTTCTACCCCGCCATCGACGGTGCCGGCGATCCGGCGGACGAGCCGCGCAACCGGATGCCCTTCCTGCTCACCGAGTTCGCACACGCCATGGGCAATGGTCCGGGCGGGTTGACCGAATATCTGGAGCTGTGCGATCGGTACCCCCGGGTGCAGGGTGGCTTCGTCTGGGAGTGGATCGACCAGGGCCTGCGGACCACCGACGCGCGGGGCCGCGAGTTCTTCGGCTACGGCGGGGACTTCGGCGAAGAGTTGCACGATGGCAACTTCATCTGTGACGGACTGGTTTTCCCGGACCGGACCCCGTCGCCGGGCCTGGTCGAGTACGGCAAGGTCATCGAGCCGGTGCGCATCGGTGCCGGGCAACGCCCCGGCACGATCTCGGTCGAGAACCGGTACGACTTCCAGGATCTGTCCCAGTTGCGGTTCACCTGGTCGCTGAGTCAGGACGGGACACCGATCGCCGACGGCGTCCTCCCGGTGCCCCCGCTCGGCGCCGGCGAACGCGCGGAGCTGCCGGCACCCATGCCCGGCACGCCACCCGCCAACGGCCAGGCAGCGGCGGACGGCCAGGCAGCGGCGGGCGCCGCCGGTGAGCTACCGGCCGACGGACAGCCGGCGACGGACGGTGCGGGCGAGTGGTGGCTGACCGTGTACGCCGAGCTGGCGGAGCCGACCGCCTGGGCGCCCGAGGGCCACCGGGTGGGCTGGGGCCAGATCCGGATGCCCGCCCCGACGGACCGGCCGTCCACCGTCGGCGGGGTGGCCCGTGCACGGCTGGACGGTCCGGCCGTGGCCGCCACGGTCGGCGCCGACCACCTCGGGCTCGGTCCGGCCCGCTTCGATCGGCACACCGGGAAGCTGGTCAGCCTCGGCGGGCTGCCGTTGGACGGCCCCCGGTTGGCCCTGTGGCGGGCACCCACCGACAACGACCGGGCGGGCGCGCAGCGCGACGCGGAGTACTGGCAGGCGAGAGGACTGCACCGGCTGCACGACCGGACCGTCTCGGTCGACCTGGACGACGACGCGCTGACCGTGGTGGTACGCAGCGCCGCCGCCGCGTCCGGGTGCGGCTACCTGACCACGTACCGTTGGGACGCCGACGAGCACCGGGTACGGGTGCGGGTCCGGACCGGGCCGGTGGGGCACTGGCCCGAGCGGGGCGACGTGTTCGGCGAGATCATGGTGGATCCGGACCTGCCGCCGGAGCGGTACGCCGAACTCGTTCGACGGGACAAGGCTCCCTCGCTGGCCCGGATCGGGCTGCGGTGGTTGCTCCCGGCCGACTGGTCCCGGGTGAACTGGTTCGGCGCCGGGCCCGGTGAGGCGTACCCGGACTCCCGGCGGGCGGCGCGGACGGACCGCTTCACCGCCACGGTCGAGGAGTTGCAGACCCCGTACGTCCGCCCGCAGGACAACGGCAACCGCGCCGACGTGCGGTGGGCCGAGTTGACCGACGCCGGGGGCCGGGGCGTACGGGTCGAGGGCGACCCGTTGTTCAACCTCGCCGCCCGCCGCTGGAGCGACCAGCAGCTCGCCGCCGCGCGCCACCCGGTGGATCTGGTCGCCGAGCCGCACGTGTGCCTGCACACCGACCACGCCGTGCAGGGCCTCGGGAGTGCCGCCTGCGGTCCGGGCATGCTGCCCGAGTACCGCCTGGAGGTCCGGGCAGCCGAGTTCACCCTCACCCTCACCCCGCTGCTGCCGCCGAACGCCGGTCCCGGTGCCGACTGACCCGCTCAGTCGCCGGCCCAGCCGGATCCGCTCACCCGAGGTGGCGCCCCGCACCAGCCGCCTCGCGCACCACCGCGACGGCGCCCGCTGCCAGCGTCAACGTGCCGGCCACCCGCCGGCCGGTCAGCAATTCGTGCCCGTCCGCGGTCACCTCGACGGCGTCGTCGCGATGGTTGAACACGAACAACCACGAGCGGCCGTCCTCGGCGTACCGCCGCACCGCAGCCACGCCGGCGGGAGCGCCGGGAAGCTCCGGTGCGACACCCGCCTCGTCGAGTACCCGCCGGACCAACCCGCTGGCCGAGCGGTCCCCGAGCCGGGTCGACACGTACCACCCGGTGCCCGCGCCGGAGCGGTGCCGGGTGACCGCCGGTCGGCCGTCGAGGACGCCGCCCCGATAGTTGGCGAGTGCCTCGGCTCCCCGGCAGGTGAGGTCCTCGCTCCACAGCCGACCGGTCCCGCCGTCGCTGAGCGCGACGGCCTGGCCGGGCGGGAGCGGATGGAACTCCTCGACCCGGATGCCGAGCGTCCCCAGCAGGCCGCCCGGGAAGCCACCGAGCCACGCCTGATGGCGCTCGTCGACGACGCCCGAGAAGCAGCCGACCACGAGATGGCCACCGGTCTCGACGTACCGGGCCAGTGATTCGGCGGCGACGCGGGAGAGCAGGTAGAGGCTGGGCGCGAAGACCACCGCGTAGCGGGACAGGTCGTCGTCGACCCGCGCGAAATCGGTGAGGACGCCCGCCTCCCACAGCGCGCGGTGCGTCTCGCGCAGCGCCGGCACGTACCGCAGCTGGGCCGAGGGAGTCACCGGCAGATCCAGCGCCCAGCGGGTGTCGGCGTCCCACAGGATCGCCACCCGGGCCCGTGGTGCGCTCCCGGCGACCTCGCCGAGCCCGGCGAGGGTGTCCCCCAGCGCCGTCACCTCGCGGAAGACCCGGGAGTCCGGGCCGGCGTGCGGCACCATCGCGGCGTGGTGCAGCTCCGAGCCGGCCCGGCCGGCCCGCCACTGGAAGAACAACACCGAATCCGAGCCCCGGGCCAGGTACGCCAGGCTGTCCCGCAGCATCCGGCCGGGTTCCTTGGTCACCACCACGTCCGAGTCGGCCGGCCGGATCGTGCTGGTGGCCTGCTCCATCAGCAGCCACGGGCGGCCACCGTTGAACGAGCGGGCGCGATCGGCGCCGAAGGCCACGTCGGCGCTGCCCGGCACGCCCGTCGCGGCCAGGTAGTGGTCGACGGCGACCACGTCGACCTCGTCGCTCCAGCGCCAGAAGTCCAGCATCTGGTAGTCGTCCGGCAGCATGAAGTTGGTGGTGACCGGGATGTCCGGGGTGCGGGCCCGCAACAGGTCACGCTGCTCGGTGAACGCCGCCAGCAGCTCGTCGGACCAGAACCGGGAGAAGTCGAGCGCGTGGGTCGGATTGGGCAGATAGGTGGTGTCCCGCGGCGGCAGCACCTGTTCCCAGTCGGTGTAGCCCTGGCTCCAGAACCGGGTGTACCAGGCGTCGTTCAGGGCCGCGAGGTCGCCGTACCGCCGCCGTAGCCAGCGCCGGAACGCCTCGGCCGCGTGCTCGCAGTAACACGCGGAGCCGTACTCGTTGTGCACGTGCCACAGCGCCAGCGCCGGATGGCCGGCGTAGCGCTCGCCCAGCGCCGCGGCGACCCGCCGGGCCGCCGCCCGGTACGCCGGAGCTGCCGCGCAGTAGGTGTCGCGGCTGCCGTGCCACAACCGGGTGCCCTGCCGGGTGACCGGCATGGCCTCCGGGTGCGCGAGGGTGAACCACGGCGGCGGGGACGCGGTGGGCGTCGCGAGGATCACCCGTACGTCGTTGGCGTGCAGCCGGTCGAGCGTCCGATCCAACCAGTCGAAGTCGTACCGGCCCTCGGTCGGCTCGATCGTCGACCACGCGAACACGCCCACGGTCGCCGTGTTGACCCGGGCCTCGCGCATCAGCGCGTCGTCCTCCGCCCAGACCTCGCTGGGCCACTGCTCGGGGTTGTAGTCGCCCCCGTACCACAGCTCGGTCATCGCGGTCACCGTGCGTCGATCCGGAACGAGTCGAGCCGTTGCTCCCCGTCGAGCACCAGGTACAGGTCGTAGGTGCCGGCCGGTGCGGCCAGGTCGCCGGTGACGGTCGTCCACCGGTACCGGCCGCCGGTGGCGCCGATCCGCAGCCGGCCCAGGACGGCGCCGTCGACCGGGTCGTCCCGGCGCACCGTGAGGGTGGCCTCGCCCGGCTCCGAGCGGCTGACCCGGGCGGTCAGCCGGCGGGCGGTGTCGGCGAGGCGGGCCGCGCGGAACAGGAGCCAGCCCTCGCCCGGCCCGGTCACGGCCACCGCGTCGCCCGCCTCGCGGGTCGTGTCGACGAGCGTCACCCGCTGGTAGTCATCGAAGTCGACGGCCCGCACCTCGATGCCGAGCAGGTCGCGCCCGCCGCTCGGCTCGCCGGGTACGACCAGCTCGGTGCTGACCTCGGTCGCCGCGCTGGACCGGCCGATCATCAACTCGTACCCGCCGGGGTCGACCCGGTAATCCCCGGTGGACACGTCCCAGCAGGCCAGCCCGGACAGCGGGAACGTGAGGTCGACCCGGCGGGTCTGGCCGGCGGCCAGTTCGACCCGCGCGTACGCCTGGAGTTGCCGCGCCGGGCGGTCGGGCGGCGGGGCGACCGGCCTGCTGTAGAGCTGGACGACCTCGACCCCCTCGCGCCGGCCGGTGTTGGTGACCTCCAGCGTCACCGTGACGGTCGCGTCGTCCAGGGTGGCCCGCGGCGGCCCGTAACGGAACGTGGTGTAGGTCAGCCCGTGCCCGAACGGGTAGAGCGGCTCCCCGGCGAAGTACAGATAGGTGCGGCGGGTCTTGATGATGTCGTATTCGAGCAGGTCCGGCAGGTCGGCGTCGCTCCGGTACCAGGTCTGCGGCAGCCGGCCGGTCGGCGCGTGGGCCCCGAGCAGCACGTCGGCCAGGGCGTCACCGGTCTCCTGGCCGGCGTGGCTGGTCCAGACCACCGCCGGGACGAGGGCGTCGTCGAACCTGTACGGGTAGCTGCTCATCACCACGAGCACGGTGTGCGGTTGCGCGGCGGCGACCGCGCGTACCAGTTCGTCCTGGCCCGGCGGCAGGGCGAGGGTGTCGCGGTCCAGGGTCTCCCGGGCGATGAGGTGCGGGTCGTTGCCGACGACCACGACCGCGACGTCCGCGTCGGCGGCGAGCTGGGCGGCGTGCGCGACGCCGTCGTGGACCAGCCGCATCGCGAAGTGTTCGGCGTCCTCCATCTGCTGGGCCGTGGCGGTGAGGTCGCCGGTTTCCGGATCCACGGCCACGTACGTCCCGAGGTGCCGGTGGCGCAGCACCCGGGTACCGCCCAGCCGCTCGACGAGCGTGAAGGTCTCGTGCACGAACCAGCCGGTCGGCTGGATCTGCTCCGCCGCCAGCCGCGCCACCGGCGCTGCCGCCGCACCGGCACCCACGGCGTCACTGCCGGGTTCCACGGCGCCTGACTCGACGGTGCCGGTTTCCACGGTGCCGGGTTCGCTGTCCACGGTGCCGGCGTTCACGACGGCGGCGGCTTCGGTCCGTACCGTCACGTACCTGCCGCTGGTCGAGCTGCGCAGGGTGCTGACGTCCGGCCCCCAGTGCCGCAGGTCGAAGGGTTCGCCCGCGCCGTCCGGCCCCGGTGCGCAGCTGAGCGTGCCGTCGGCCGCCAGCCGGACCGGCCGGCCGGTGCTGGTGGCCACCAGCACCACCCGGTCCGCCCCGCTCGCGCTGGTCGCCTCGCCGCCGACGGGTGCGAGGGCACGTCGCAGGCCGTCGGCGACGGTCGTGCGGTAGGGCATCGTGCCGCTGTACGCGTCGGCGCGCAGTTCGTCGGCGAACGGCCCGACGACCGCGACCCGCAGCCCGGCGCGGGCGGGCAGCGGCAGCAGTTCGTCGGCGTTCTTCAGCAGTACGACCTGCTCCCGGGCCGCCTGTCGGGCGAGTGCCCGGTGCTCCGGCTGGTTGAGCGCGGATTCCGGGATCGAGGCGTACGGGTCGAGGTCGGGGTCGAGCTCTCCGGTGCGGATCCGCACCGCGAGCGCCCGGCCCGCCGCGCGATCGAGGTCCGCCGGCCCGATCAGGCCACGGTCCAGCGCGTCGTTGAGGCGGGCCACCGTGACGGAGGGATCGTCGCCGTGGTCGGTGAAGCTGTCCACCCCGGCCCGCAGCGCCGCGGCGGCGCCGGTCTCGTGATCGTCGTGGTAGTGCTGGGAGCCGGCCAGGTTGCTCGGCGCCGAGGCGTCGCTGACCACCAGCAGGTCCCGGTCGGTCACCGGCCGCAGGTCGCTGTTCAGGTATGGGCTCAGGTGGGCGGGGCGGCCGTTGACCAGGTTGTACGCCGGCATGATGGCGTCGACCACGCCGGCGGCGACCGGCCGGGTGAAGACCGGCAGATCGTATTCGCGCAGCACTCGCGGGCGCAGCGTCGAGGAGGTCAGGTCGCGCTCGACCTCGTTGTTGTAGGCGAGGAAGTGCTTGAGGGTCGGCGCGGTGCGCGCGTAGTACGGGTGGTCCCCGCGCAGTCCCCGGCAGTAGGCGATCGCGGTCTGGACCGTGAGCAGAACGTCTTCGGAGTACCCCTCCTCGTTCCGGCCCCATCGCGGGTCCCGGAGCAGGTTGACCACCGGCGCCCACACGTTGAGGCTCACCCTCGGATCCCGGGCGTGCAGGGCGCGTACCTCGATCGCCACGGCCCGGCCGACGGCCTCGACAAGTTCCGCGTTCCAGGTCGCGCCGAGGCCGACTGCCTGGGGGAAGACGGTGGCCTCACCGAGCCACGCGGCACCGTGCAGCGCCTCGGTCCCGGTGCGGAACTCGGCGAGACCGAACCGGGGCATCGCGGGAGCGTACTGGTGCAGCAGCTCCACCTTCTCCCGCGTCGTCAGCCGGGACAGGAGGTCCTCGACCCGCCGCTCGACGGGAAGGCTGGGGTCGCGGAACGAGGGCCGGGTCATGGCATGCTCCCATCGCGCGTCTGAGGGCCGGCGCGATGCGCCGGGGCGGGGCGCCGGGCACATCGAAACGCTTCGACAAACTGGCATGATGATCGGATCGTGTCAAGGACGGCCGGGCCAGCCCAGCCGGCGCGACCCATTGATGCCCGACTACCCGATGGTCAGCGAGTTCGTCCCCGGCGGGCCGTTGCATGCGGACAGCCGCTCACGTAGTCTCCGGAAATCGAAGCGCTTCGACGGCAGCGTTCGGCCGCGCTCCCGGCCACGTCTGCGTTATCTGTGTCGACCGTCGCGGTCGTGCTCGTCGCCGAGACACCGCTTGATGCCCACCTGATCAGCGTGTCCGGCCCGGGCTCGTCCCACGCCGCACACCCCTACTCAGGTTCCTGTTACGACGAGAAAGGCCACCCCATGGGAATCGGCGACATGGCACTCAGCCGCAGAAGGCTGCTGCGCAACGCCGCGCTCGGTCTCGGCGCCGCGGCGCTGACCACACCGGCGCTCTCCGCGTGCGGCGACAGCAAAGGCGGCAGCGGGGGCGTCAGTTCGAACGGGCTGAAATCGGTACAGCCCGACTACGTGCCCCTGTCCGGGAGCGTGAAGCCGGACATCCCCAGCGTGCCGGGCGTCAACGGGGCCTTCAGCGATCCGGGGTTCCTGTCGTACCCGACCGACCTGGCCAAGACCGTGGCCCAGACGCCGGGCTCGGGTGGGACGTACCGGGCCATCACGCCGCTGTGGGGTTCGATCCCGCCAGCGAACAACAAGTACCTCCAGGCGGTCAACAAGGCGTTGGGCGCCACAATCGAGATGAGTCCCGCCAACGGCGCCACCTACGACCAGACGATCCCGACGCTGGTGGCCGGCAACAAGCTGCCGGACTGGATTCAGCTTCCCGGCTGGTGGAACGCGGCGTTCAACGTTGGTGGACTCGCCGCGACCCGGTTCGCCGATCTGACTCCGTACCTGTCCGGCAGCAACATCCGCAAGTACCCGAACCTCGCCGCGATCCCCACCGGGGGCTGGCAGTCCGGCGCGTGGGACGGCAAGCTGTACGGCATCCCGTCCTTCACCACGGGTGAGTCGTTCGCCGCCGCCATGTTCTACCGGAAGGACGTCTTCGACGCCCAGGGCATCAACCCGGACGACATCAAGACCGCCGACGACCTCCTTCACCTGGGCGGCCAGCTCACCGCCCCGAAGTCGAACGTCTGGGCCTTCGACACGCTCTGGTTCTCGATCCAGCAGATGTTCAACGTGCCGGTCAACCCGGGGTTCTACGTCGACGGCGGCAAGCTGGTGAGCGCGTTCGAGTCGCCGCAGATGGCGACGGCGCTGGAGTTCGCGTACAAGCTCGCCAAGTCCGGCTACGTCCACCCCGACGCCCTGGCCAACGACACGAGCAACACGAAGCAGCGGTTCTACAGCGGCAAGGAACTCGTGACGGCCGACGGCACGGGTACCTGGAACGCGGGCGACGCCCAGCAGGGCCGGGCGGCCAACCCCAAGTTCGAGCGCGGCGCCTTCAAGCTGTTCGCCTTCGACGGCTCGACCCCGACGATCCCGCTCGGCTACCCCACGAGGGAGCTCAGCTATCTGAACAAGAAGCTGTCCAAGGAGCAGATCGAGGAGTGTCTGCGGATCGCCGACTTCCTGGCGGCCCCCTTCGGATCCGCCGAGTACACCCTGATCAAATTCGGCAGCGAAGGCACGCACTGGACCCGGGGCGCGACCGGACCCACCTACACCGCGACCGGGCAGAAGGAGTCCAGCCTGGACACCTTCACCTTCCTCTGCTCGCCGCAGGCCGTGGTGAGCAACCCCGGCTTCGAGGACGTCACCCGCGCCTACTGCGAGTGGTCGGCCGACGCGGTCAAGCATGTGGTGAAGCCGGTGTTCTGGAACATGAACATCACCGTGCCCACCCGCTTCGCCAGTGCGCTGTCCGCGCAGCAGGTCATCGACACCATCCTTCAGGTCACCCACGGCACGAAGACCGTGAGTGACTTCCAGTCCGCCGTCAAGTCCTGGAAGGCCAGCGGCGGCGACGCGATGGTCGCCTGGCACCAGACCGAGGTTCTCGACAAGTACGGCACCGGACAGTAACGACGGACGCCCTCGTCCCGGGCTCCGATCGCCCGGGACGAGGATCGAGTGGTGGAGAGGAAGTGCCGGTGGCGACCATCACCACGGGCGGTCCGGCCGGACCCGACAGTCTGCGACCGGTCCCGGCGGACGAGTCGAAGCCGAGGACCCGCCGGCGCCGGCGGGTCAGGCGACCGAGGCTGAGCTGGCGGATCCGGCTGCGCCGCGACAAGAGCCTGATCATCATGACGTTGCCGGCACTGCTGTTGATCATCGCCTTCAACTACCTGCCCATGTTCGGCACGGTCACGGCGTTCCAGTACTACGACTTCATCTCCGGCGTTCTGCACAGCCCGTGGGCCGGGGTCGACAACTTCCACCAGCTGTTCGTCGACCCGGCTTTCTGGCACGCGTTCCAGAACACCCTGGTGCTCAGCTTCGTCCAGCTCGTGCTGTTCTTCCCCATCCCGATCGCGCTGGCCATCATGCTCAGCTCGATCCTCAGCTCCAAGGCCCGCTCCTTCGTCCAGGCCGTGGTCTACCTGCCGCACTTCTTCTCCTGGGTGCTCGTGATCACCCTGTTCCAGGAGATGCTCGGCGGCGCGGGGGTGCTCAACCACTTCCTGAACACGCACGACCTGTCCCCCTGGAACATCATGACCAGTCCGGGCACGTTCAAGTACCTGATCACGGCGCAGGCGGTCTGGAAGGAAGCCGGCTGGGGCATCATCGTCTTCCTCGCGGCGATCGCCGCGATCGATCCGGAGCTGTACGAGGCCGCCGCCGCCGACGGCGCCGGGCGCTGGCGTCGGATGTGGCACATCACGCTGCCCGGGATGAGCGGCGTCATCGTGCTGATGCTGGTGCTGCGGCTGGGCAACGCCCTGAGCGTGGGGTTCGAGCAGTTCCTGATCCAGCGCTTCGCGGTCGGCTCGGACGCGGCCGAGGTGCTCGACACCTACGCCTACTACTACGGGGTCGTGGCCAACAACTTCGGCCTCGGCGCGGCGGCCGGCCTGTTCAAGGGGGTCGTCTCGCTGATCCTCATCTTCGCGGCGAACAAGCTGGCCCACCTTCTCGGTCAGGACGGCCTGTACAGGAGCAGCAAATGAGCATCCCCGCACTGATCCAGAACCGCGCGACCAACCCCCGCCGCCGCCCGAACCGGCCGGCCTGGGAGGAGAAGCCCACCGTTCTCGGTCAACTCGGGAAGATCGCGAGCCTGGCCGTCATCCTCGCCCTCGTCCTCTTCCCGCTGTACTGCGTGGTGATCACCAGCTTCTCCACCCAGGGCTCGATCAACATCGCGGGCGGCATCGTCATCGTGCCGCACGGTCTCACCATCAACGCGTACCGGGCGATGCTCAGCGGTGACGTCGTCACCCGAGCGATGATCATCGCCTTGCTGATCACGTTCGTCGGGACCGCGGTCTCGATGGTGGTGTCCGTGCTCTGCGCCTACGGCCTGTCCCGGCAGGGTTCCTTCGGCCACCGGACCATCCTGATGACGTTCATCGTCACGATGTTCTTCAGCGGTGGCCTGATCCCCACCTTCATCGTGGTCGCGAGCACCTTCCACGGCTACGACCAGTACTGGGCGCTGATCCTGCCCAGCGCGGTCTCGGTGTTCAACATCCTGATCATCAGGGCGTTCTACATGAACACGGCCCGCGATCTCATCGACGCCGCCCGGATCGACGGCGCGGGTGACTGGCGGACCCTGTGGTCGGTGGTGCTGCCCACCTCCAAGGCGGTCAGCGCGGTGATGGCCCTGTTCTACGGGGTCGGATACTGGAACAGCTGGTTCAACGTCATGCTCTACATGCCCGCCGACAGCCAGAAGTGGCCCATCCAGTACGTGCTCTACGAGTACGTCAACCAGGGTGCCAGCATGCCGGGCGTGGCCGCCCAGGACGTGGCCGGCCATTCCAGTCCCGCACCGCTGTCGTTGCAGATGGCCGTGGTCGTCCTCACCCTGATTCCGGTTCTCATCATCTATCCGTTCGTGCAGAAGCACTTCGCCAAGGGCGCGCTGACCGGCGCCATCAAGGGGTGACCCGCGGGGGCGCCCAGCTTCCGGGCCGCGGACCGGGCATCCCGGCTCACCGCCGCGGCAGTTGGCGCACCCGGGCGGCCTCCCGGGTGAGATGGTCCCGCTCGGCCACGCTGGTGGCGACGCGGGAAGCCTCGACGTAGAACTCGACGGCGCGTTCGGGTTCTCCGGCGCGTTCGTGCAGATATGCCCGCACCGCGGCGTACCGGGGCAGGTCGGGAGGCACCTCGGCCAGCGCCGCCAGGCCGGCGCGTGGCCCGTCGGCCTCGCCGACCGCCACCGCCCGGTTGAGCCGGACCACCGGGCTGCCGGTGAGCCGCAGCAGTTCGTCGTACCACTCGACGATCTGCACCCAGTCCGTCTCGGCGGCGCTGCAGGCGTCCGCGTGCAGGGCGGCGATCGCGGCCTGGGCCTGGTATTCGCCCAGCCGGTCGCGGGCCAGCGCGGCCTGCAGGATCGTCACCCCCTCGCTGATCAGGCCGGTGTCCCAGCGCGATCGGTCCTGCCGCCTGAGCGGTACCAGCCGGCCGGTCGGGTCGGTGCGGGACGCGCGCCGCGCGTGGTGCAGCAGCATCAGCGCGAGCAGCCCCGCGACCTCGGGCTCGTCGGTCAGGGCGACGAGCTGGCGGGTCAGCCGGATCGCTTCGGCCGCCAGGTCGACGTCTCCGCCGTACCCCTCGTTGAAGACGAGGTACAGCACGCGAAGCACCGTCCCGGGGTCGCCGGGCCGGTCGAGCGGCAGCCCCGCGATCCGCCGCTTGGCCCGGCTGATCCGCTGCGCCATGGTCGCCTCGGGAACCAGGTACGCCGCCGCGATCTGCCGCGTGGTCAGACCACCGACCGCGCGCAGGGTCAGGGCAACGGCCGAGCCCGGCGGCAGGGTGGGATGCGCGCACAGGAAGTAGAGCCGCAGCGTGTCGTCGGTGGCGGGCGCCGGACCAGCGGGAGGTTCGAACCGCACGGCGAGTTCCCGCCCCCGCCGCGACGCCTCGGCCCGGGCTGCGTCGAGGAACTTGCGCCAGGCGGTCGCGACGAGCCACGCCAACGGATCGCGCGGTGGATCGTCCGGCCAGGTCTCCAGCGCCCGGATCAGGGCCTCCTGTACGGCGTCCTCGGCCGACGCGAAGTCCGCGCCGCGCCGGCCGAGGACACCGATCACCGCGGGCACGAGGTCCCGCAGCAGCGACTCGTTCACTCGCTGGTCGCGGGCGACCCGGTGAGAAAGGGTCGAACCTCGAGCCACTCGTGGATCGGTCGTCCGCCGGCCCCGGGCGCGGCGGACAGTTCGCCGGCCAACTCGACCGCGCGGTCCCAGGACTCCACGTCGATGACGTACCAGCCGGCGATCAGGTCCTTGGTCTCGGCGAACGGGCCGTCGGTCACCGGAGGGCGTCCCGGGCCGTCGTACCGCACGAACGCGCCATCGGGGGCCAGCGCCTGGGCGTCGACGAACTCGCCCGTCTCCTCCAACCGGGCCGCGAAGTCGTTCATGAACCGCATGTGCGCGTCGACCTCTTCCGGCGTCCACTGGTCCATCGGTACGTCGTCGACCGCAGCCGGGCCACCACGGTAGTGCTTGAGCAGCAGGTACTTCACGGTAGTTCTCCCTCTTCGTCGGATGGCCCGTCGTGGCCACCGTGCCCCTGGGACGAAGCCAGCACCACATTCTCGACATCCGTCGGGCGCCGATCTTTCTGATCCGCCGAAATCCTCACCCCCCGTTCCCGAAGGCGGCGAAGATGTCGAGCAGACCCTGCGGAGCGTCGTCCCGGAAGCACACGTCGAGGATGGTCGCGGCCTCGGCGGCGCAGTCGGCGCTGCGCGAGAACATCGGCTGCTCGTACGCGTTCAGCGCGGCCTCCAGCTCGCCGGGGTGCTCGGCGATGGCCCTGCCGAGTTCGCTGCCGTCGAACATGGCGAGGTTCGCGCCCGCCCCCGCGAACGGCGACATCAGGTGCGCCGCGTCGCCGATCAGGGTCACCCCGGGCACCCGGTCCCAGCGGTGGCCGATGGGCAGGGTGTGGATGACACGTGGGACCAGCGCGCTGTCGGCCTCGCTGATCATCGCCCGCAACTCGGGCGCCCAGCCACGGAACTCCGCCAGCAGGACGGCCCTGGCCCTGTCCCGGTCGCTCCAGTCGATCCCGGTGATCCAGTCCTCGGGCTTGCGCAGGGCGATGTAGACGTGCAGGCTCCCGTCGGGCTCCCGATGGGACAGGAAGCCCCGGCCGGGACCGAGGGCGAAGAGCATGCCGGTGCCCGCCGCCGCGGCCGGGACCGGGTGGCGGGAGTCGGCGTCGTGCAGGTCGACCTCGACGAACGAGATCCCCGCGTACGCCGGGGTCGCGGCGGAAACCAGCGGTCGTACCCGCGACCAGGCGCCGTCGGCGCCGACCAGCAGATCGCAGGTGGCGGTGGTGCCGTCGGCCAGGACGATCTCATGCTGGCCGGTTCCCAGCGCGCGGACCTCGGTGACCTTGCTGCCCCAGCGGATGGTTCCGGCGGGCAGTGAGTCGAGCAGGAGCTGCCGCAGCCGGCCACGTTCCACCTCGGGCCGCCCGCCGGAGCCGTCGTCGGTCTCGTCGGTGTGCACGGTGCCCTGCCGGTCGAGGATCCGCATCGCCTCACCGCCGGGACTGATGATCTCGCGGAACCGGTCGTGCAGGCCGGCCTCCCGCAGGGCCACCTGGCCGTCCTCCTCATGGATGTCCAGCATCCCGCCCTGGGCGCGGGCGTCCGGGGATCCGTCCAGCTCATAGACGGTGGCGGCGATGCCGTGCACGTGCAGGACCCTGGCCAGGGTCAGCCCGCCGAGGCCAGCCCCGACGATGGCGATGGATTGCATGGTCATGATTCCTCTTCCCTCGAACCCTCTCGACGGCGCCGCCCCGACCCGGATGGTCGCGGTCCCGTCGCGTCGTCTCGAACACGTTCCTGACGAACATGTTCGTCATAGTTGTGACTGTGCCACTGGCTGCGACGCCGAGCCTGTCCCGACGCCGAGGTGGCCGTGATTCCTACCCGACGGGCTCCACCGTGGCGATCCCGTGGATGAGCGCGGCGAACTGCCAGCGCAACCGGCTCTCCCCGCTGCCGGAGAACAACTCGGCGCGCACCGACCCGATGTTCGGGTAGTCCTCCGACACCTCCGTTATGGCGGTGACCAGCCGGCGTCCCTCGCCCTCGGCATCGGCCGACTCGTCCCGGGTACCCTGTTCGGCCGCGGTGGCGGTGGCGTGCTGGATCAGCACGTCGACCCCCCAGGCCGCCTGCCGGGCCGGCACGCCGGCGACCCGCAGCAGCCCGAGAACGCTGTCGATCAACCGCAGGTAGTGCGGACCCGACGGCCACAACGCGAGGACGGAGCGGGCGAGGCTGGGATGCCGCAGGAGCAGACCGGTGTAGTCGCACAGCAGCCCGACCAGCACCTCGCGGGCCGTGTCCGGCTGGGCCGGGCGGGCCAGGTCCAGCTCACCGAGCAGCCGGTCGAGCAGCGCGCCGTGCAACTCGGCCATGTTCTCGACGTATACGTACAGCGACGCCGGCCCGGTGTCCAGTTCGCTGGCCAACCGGCGCATGGTGACCCGCTCCAGCCCGTCCTGCCGCATGACGCCCAGCGCGGCCTCGATGATCCCGGCACGGCTCAACGCGGGCTTGGCCGGCCGCTCGCGGCGACTGACTGGAGTACGTCGAGGAACCATGAACGCGATCGTAACGAACATGTTCGTCAACCGCCAGCGGCCGGCCATGATCCGCCGCGACCCGACCCGGCGTTGGGGCCGGCCCCGCCCACCATGGCGGGACCGGCACTACGCGGCCGACCCGGCCGGACTCAGCGGCAGGATCTGCCGTTGTTGATGCAGTTCGCGATGCGCTGCATGGTCCGAACGGAATTGACGTTGATGAAGTCGTTGTGGTCGGAGAACGGGTTGTGGTTCTCCTCCGGGAAGGAATCCAGCGCGTACTGACCCTTCACCTGCACGTCGCGCGGAATGTCGTACGAGATGGTGATGCGCAGCTGCGGGATGGCCATGAAGCCCTGCGGGCAGGCCCCGGTGGTCTTGTCGGCGAAGGCCAGGTGGCCGCGGTGGTTGGCGCTGTCGATGTTGACGCCGTCCCAGCAGCCGGGGAAGTCCTGCACCCGCTGCACCTGGCTGCCCCGGGGACAGATCGGGTACTTGTCGGCCAGCCGGTCGGCGAATCCGGAACAGGTCCAGGTGGCGCGGGCGTTGGCCGGGCCCCGACTGGTGGGTTTGGCGTCGCCGGTGAGCGCGCGCAGGAACTTCGGCATCGGCACGACCCGGCTGGTCGCGTTGCCGCGATACTCGATGAGGACCTTGGCCGGGCGGACGATGCCGCCGGTGTTGTTGGGCAGTTCCAGGTTCGGTCCCTGCGGCTCGGGCAGCGGGGATGCGCTGGCCACGGCCGCGCTGGCCGACGGGCTCGGACTGCCCGGCGAACCCGGGTTGACCGACGGGCTCGGGTTCACCGGCGGGCTGTCCGGCACCTGGTTCAGGCCGCAGGCGGCCAGCGCTTCGAGACCCTGGGGGCGGGCCGCCCGGCGGCCGATCGCGGTGGCGATCCGGTCGAGGGTCGCGCTCCGCCGGGCGCGCAGCGGCCCGAGAATGGTGTTGTCGACGAAGGCCGCTCCGCCCTGTCCCCGGGTGGTGACCAGGCGCTGGTTGGCCTCGGCGATCTGCCGGTCGAGTTCGTCGAGGTTCCGGTTGACCTCGGCGAGGGCCTGGGCCGGTACGCCGGGCAGTTTGTCGCGAACGCTGGGGCAGCTGACCTGGGGCGTCGCCACCGGAGACGACCCGGCGTCCGCGCCCTGGTGGGACCCGTGCATCATCACGTGCATGCCGTCGTAGCTGACGTCACAGTCGACCAGCGAGACCAGGCCGGTTGACCGGTTGCCGCCGGCACCACGGATCATGGCGCTGATGTCCTTGATCAGGGCGGCCCGGTTGTCCCGCAGCCAGTCGAGAACCTGCGCGTTGAGCCCGGTGTCGATGCGTCCCCTGCTGGCGGCCATCCGCTGGTTCGCGGTGGCCTCCAGGCTGTCCAGCTGTTCGAGCCGACGGTTGACCCCGGGCCACACCTTGGCGTCGACGGCCGGCAAGCGGTCCCGGACCCGTGGGCAGGAGACGGCCGGCTGGGTCTGGGCGAGGGCCTGCTGGATGTTCTTGCCACTCCGGACGGTCCTGTCGATGCGGACCACGGGCCAGAAGTACGACGACTTGTCGCCGTTGCGGCAGGTGGTGCCGGAGGCGTCGAGAGCGGCGTCGGAGGTGTTCGCGGTGATGGCGAGGTTACCGACGAAGTCGTGCACGTGCTCGGCGCCGTTCTTGATGCCGGGCTGTGCCACCGGGTTGTCCGGGCTGAACTTCCGGTTCCGGTTGGTGCCGCAGTCGACGGTGAACACGCCGCTGGACCCACCGGCCCGCACCCTCGGGGTGACCACGTTGGGTTGAACCTTCTCGATCGGCACGTACTGGTTGAGGCTGGTGGTGGCATCCGCCGAGTTCTTGCCGCTACCGGTGACGAAGGTGGCGGTCAGGCCACCGGTGGCGGCGATCACCGCTGCCACCATGGCCAGTCGGGCCGGCCGGGACCCGTTCAGTGGGAGTCGGTTCCTGCTGCGTCTCATCGGTGCTCTCCTCAGTTCCCGAACACGTCGGCCCCGGTCAACTGCCGACGCACCGGAGTACGGCGGTGGCGTGCCCAACGGTCAGTCGAAGCCGGGTACGTCATCGGTCGGTAAGAACTCGACAGGCCACCGCACGAGGGTTTCCGGGGCGGTCACCGGGGCGCGTCACCGGGGCGGAGCTGCCCGGCCATGACGCCCGGGTGGCGGGCGTATCGCGGGCGTATCCGAAACCGCATACGCCACCGCTACGGTCCACCGTTTCTAATAGGGGCATGGAGCAGAGCGCATCCCAGTCAGCACGGCCCAGCCGTACCCGCCGGACCGTGCTCGTCGGTCTGGCGGTCCTGGGCGTGGCGGGGGTGGCGTTTCTCGTACGGCGGCCGCTCATGATGGCCGGGCCAGCGTGCCTGGCCGGGCGGTGGCACGGCTGCTACGACACGTTCAACGGGCCGCTGCTGATGATGCTGGTGGGGCTGCCGTTGGCCGCGCTGCTGGTGTGGGCGCTGGCGAGCCTTCGGCGGGCCGTCGACCTCGCCTCGGCCTGGCGGATGTCGCTGGCCGAGGTGGGCATGGTCTACGCGACGGTGCCGATGGTGTGGCTGACCCTGCAACCGGGTACGGAGGCCGGCCGGGTGTCCGGCCGGGTGAGTCTGGTCCCGCTGCGGGACCTGGTCACCATGGGCCCGGTCGGGATCGGCGGAAACCTGCTGGTCTTCGCGGCGCTGGGGTTCTTCGCGCCGATCCGGTTCACGGCGCTGGCGTCCGTGCCCCGGATCCTGGCGCTCGGGGCGGGCTGCTCGATCCTGGTCGAGACCGCACAGTACGTCTTCCGACTGGACCGGGTCTCCTCGGTGGACGACGTACTGGTCAACGCCGTCGGTGCGGTGCTGGCCGGGCTGCTGTCCCGGCCCTGGTGGCGCGCGGCGGCTGAGGTGCCGGCGGATCAACCGCGGCCTACGCCGGTGGGTTGAGTCCCGGCCACAGCACGACCGGCGCGCCGGTGGACGCACGGTGGTCGAGGTACGCCGGCCTTTCGGGTTTTCCGGATCCGCTGGCCTGTCCAGGCCACCATAACGGGATGGAACGGACCCGGCCGACGGCCAGTCTCGGCTGACGGGCGGCCGGTGGACAGTCTCCTCGACCCCCTAACCGCGCTGGCCGGCTGGCCGGCGCTGCTGATCATCGGCGCGCTCGCCTTCGGTGAGTCCGCCGCGCTGATCGGTCTCTTCCTGCCCGGCGAGTCCGCGCTGCTGCTGGGCGGCGCGCTGGCCGCGACCGGGCGGGTCGGTCTCGCCGCGATGGTGCTCGTCAGCGTGATCGGCGCCGTCGCCGGGGACAGCGTCGGCTACGAGATCGGCCGGCAGATGGGCGCCCCACTGCGCAACAGCCGGCTCGGCCGCCGGGTGGGTGACCGGCGTTGGGAGCGCGCCGAGGGATTCATGGCCCGGCACGGCCCGGCCGCGGTACTGCTGGGCCGGTGGATCGGGGTCCTGCGGACGCTGGTGCCGGCACTGGCCGGGATGAACCGCATGCCGTACCGACGGTTCCTGCTCTACAACGTGCTCGGCGGGGCGGGCTGGGCCACCGCCGTGGTCATGATCGGTTACCTGGTCGGCGAGTCCTGGCGACGGGTGCAGGACCGACTCGGGCAGGTCGGCGGCGTGCTGGCGGCCGTGGTGGTGGTCGGGCTGCTCGTCTGGTGGGCGATCCACCATCACCGCGCCCGCCGGTAGCCGGCCGTCCCGGACGGCGTCTATCTGAGCACGGCCGCGATCATGGTCTTCAGCCCGTCCGAGATCCGAGCCGCGCCGTCATCGGCCATCAGCAGCCGCTGGACCGGGTCGCTGTGCAGCGAGGCCAGGACCAGGTGCGCGAAGAGATCGGCATCCAGGTCGGGCCGCGCCTCGCGGATCAGGTCGGAGATGTGCCGATGCCAGAGGGCGTGCAGCGGCGGCGGATCGTCCCCCGGAATTTTGGCCTGCACCACGGCCTCCGCGTGATCGAGCGCGGCCAGCAGGCCCTTGTTCCGCGATACGACCTCGATAACGCCGTCAATGAACGCGAGGAGCCGTTCGGGCGCGGGAGCACCCGGACCGAGTGGGGGCGGTCCGTCAACGACGGCCTCCTGTAGAGCCATCGCCCGTTCCTGCGACAGAACAGGGCCCTGGCCCTCGCCGGAGGTCGCCAGACCTGTCGGGTGCCTCAACGGGTGAGCTGCCGTCCGCCCGCCACCGAGACGATCTCACCGTTGACATGGCCGTTCGCACCCGAGCCGAGGTACGCGATCAGGCTCGCGACGTCTTCTGGCGTGCAGATGCGGCGGGTGGGGGTCTGCTCGGATTCGGCATCGACGATCTTCTGCCCGAACCCAGGAAAGGTCAGGGCCCGCTCGGTGAGCGTGAAGCCGGGGCGGACGACGTTGGTGAGGATGCCGTGCGGCGCCTCCCGCACGGCGAAGACGCGGGCGGCTGCCTCGATCGCGGCCTTGCCCGCCGGGTATCCAGCGGCGGCCGGCACCGGCTGATCGACCACATCGGACGAGATCAGGACTACCCGTCCCCAGCCACGCGCCCGCATCCCGGGCAGCACCGCCTCGGTGAGCGTCACGGTGCCGGCGACGTTGACGGTGAGGCCGTGGATCAGGGAGTCCCAGCTCTGCTCGCGGTCCGGCCAGGACACCGCGTTGCCGACGAGGACATCGATGTCGCCGAGCGCGCCCTCGACGGTGGCCACGGCGGAGCTGATCGACTCGGGATCACCCTGATCGAGCCGGACGTCGAGCGCGGCGCCGCCAGACCGGTGGATCGCGGCCACGACCTCGGCGGCCCGCTCCGACCGGGTGTGCCAGCCGACCGCGACCTTTGCCCCCTCCCGGGCGAAGGTCGCGGCGGTCGCGGCCCCGATGTCGCCGGACCCGCCGGTGACGAGAACGACGCGGTTTTTCAAGCGGAGGTCCATCGGTTCCCCAGAAAGATAGTCGGCTACTTAATAGCCGACTATACACATTGGTAGGCTGACTGGATGGATCTCGCCGAGGTGACCCGGCTCAACCGGGCACTGAACAAGATGGCCAAGCTCTACCGCGCCGCGAAGGCGCACGGGTTGGCCACGCTCGGGCTGCACCCCGGTCAGGACGTCCTGCTGTGGGTCCTCGCGCAGTCCGAAGGCGGCATGACCATCTCCGAACTGGCAGCCCGGCTCGGCGTCGAGTCACCCACCGCGACCCGCAGCCTGGCCCGGATGGAGGGGGGCGGGTTGTTCCGCCGTGAACCTGTCCCCGGCGACCGGCGACAGGTTCGGATCGTCGTGACCGATCGGGGTCGCGATCTCCTCCCCTCGATCGAGCGGGTCTGGGCCGAGCTCGCCGAGGAGACCTTCGGTCACCTTCCGACGCCGGACCGCCGACTCGTGGTCGAGTCCCTCGAGAACGCCAACGAGCGGCTACGTCACCTTGTCGGCGAAGCGGCGGAGACGATTCTGGCCACCGAATGAGACCACGCCCGCCGCGCTCGGCGGCGTCGGTCCAGGGCCGGAACGGCGTGTCGGTCCAGGGCCGGAACGGACAGCGTCGCTGTCACCATTCCGAGCCTCCGGCGACGGCCTGAGCGTGTCGAGCGGGCGGGGTTGCGGTGTCCGGGGCGGTGGTCGCCGACCATCGACCGGCATGGCGGAAGACGGCGATCGGATGGTCGAAGCACCCGCTCATCGGCCCGGTCGCCAACACCTCGTCGGCCCGCCCGCAGGCGATGGAGCGACCGCCCCGCAGCAGCAACGCGTGGGTGGTGGTCGTGGGAAGCTCCTCCAGGTGGTGGGTGACCAGCACGCTGGCCGCCTCCGGGGCGGCTTCCCGGAGCCGGTCCAGGCTCTCCAGCAGCTGCTCGCGGGCCCGCAGGTCCAGTCCGGTGGCCGGCTCGTCGAGCAACAGCAGCCGGGGCCGGGGCAGCATGGCTCGGGCGATCAGCGCGCGCCCGCGCTCGCCCTGGGAGAGCAGCTGCCACCGCGTCTCCGCGGCCCGTTCCAGGCCGAACAGCCGGATGAGGTGGTCCGCTCGGTCCACCTCGGCCCCACTCGGTACCCATCTCGGCCGGAGGTCGATCGTGCCGGTCGCTCCGGTGAGCACCACCTCCCGGGCGGTCAGCGGGGACCGGAGCGGATGCCGGGGGTCGACCTGACCGATGAACCGGCGCAGTTGGAAGACGTCCGTACGCCCGAGGCGGTGGCCGAGGATCTCCACCTGCCCCCGGGTGGGGTGCCGATAGGCACCGAGCACGCTGAGCAGGGTGCTCTTGCCCGCACCGTTCGGGCCGATCAGCGCCCAGTGCTCCCCGGCGCGAACCGTGACGCTGATCCGGGCCAGCAGCGGCCTGCCGTCGCGCACGATGTCCACGTCCCGAGCGTCGACCACGAGGGCGCCCGGGTCGGCTGCCGGCCTCACCGTTCCGGCTCGGTCAGGAACACACCCAGGACCAGTGCCACCAGGGGGACCAGACAGAGGATCGTGAAGACACCCTGCGGACCCCAGTGCTCGGCCGCGGTGCCGAGCGCCGGCGCGAAGAGGCCACCGACGCTCACCGCGAGACCCAGCGTCACACCGGCGGCCGTTCCGGGCCGGCTGGGCAGGTAGTCCTGACCCAGCTTGACCAGTACGGCGAACGGGATGTTGAGCGCGATCCCGGCCAGCACGGCGAACACCAGCGGTAGGTACCCGCCGGGGGCGACGCGCAGACCGACCAGGGTGGGAATGGCGATGACCGCGCCGAGCTGGACCGTCCGGACCAGCCCGATCCGGTCGGCGATCCGGCCACCCAGCAGGGTCCCGGTCACGCCACCGACCAGGAAACTGGCCAACGCCGCACCGGCGA
This sequence comes from Plantactinospora sp. A48, assembly GCF_055793945.1. Lineage (NCBI taxonomy): Bacteria > Bacillati > Actinomycetota > Actinomycetes > Micromonosporales > Micromonosporaceae > Plantactinospora > Plantactinospora sp. A48. Next base: position 62,264 of record NZ_JBTIXF010000027.1, read on the forward strand.
GGCCCTTACCCGCGCCGAGATGGCGGATCCAGAACAGCTCGATGAAGGTGATGGCGCCGAAGAAGGCGACCGAGCGGACGGTTTCGATGCCGGTCAGCACCATGAACGGCACCCAGCGGTCCCGGCCGGTACGCGGGACGGTGTTCGCGCCGAGTCGCCGTGGCCGGTTCCGGTACAGCAGTAATCCGATGAGTACGGCCGGCGGGATGAAGAGCACTGTCGCCCCCACCCCCCAGGCGACGAGTGCCGGGGTGGCCACCACGGGAGCCAGGAAGAAACCGACGCTGCCACCGGCGGCGAAGATGCTCATCGCCGTGGTGCTCTCGCCGGCCACCGCTCGGGCCGCCTTGCCGGCCGCCGGATGGAACATCGCCACGCCGAGCCCCGACCCGAGGATCAACAGCCACACGGCGAGATAGCTGTGCATCAGTCCGGAGAGGCCGAGGCCGACCCCGGCGAGGGTGACCCCGCCAGCGGCCAGCCAGTTCAGCCGGTAGCGGTCGACGGCGATCCCGATGAACGGTTGGGGGATGGAACTGCCCAGGGTGGCTGCCAGGGTCAGGCCGGCGACGGCCACGTAGCTGTAATGGCGGTCCAGGACGAAGTACGGCACGCAGGCCGGGACGAGGCCCTGGTACAGGTCGTCCACCGCGTGCGCCGTGGCCCAGAGGCGCATCCTCCGCCAGGTCGAGGGTTGTCCGCCCGGCTCCGCGAGCAGCGGCACTGTCCCACGGGGCGCCGAGATCGCTCGGCCGGATGTGTCGGTCACGGATCGTTCTCCTCACGCACGCTGAAGGAAGCGTGGCCGATCACAAGGGGCGTGGGCTATCGATATTCTGCCTACTTGTGTCGCCAACCAGCCAGGACGTCAACGGGCCGGCCCGGGTCCCGCTGGCCGATCGTGACCGGATCGACTGGCATGACCATGCCCGCCACCAGCTTGTCTACCCCCGCAACGGGGTGCTGGGCGTCTCGACGCCGACGGGAATGTGGATCGTGCCCCCGGAACGGGCGGTGTGGATCCCGGCCGGCGTCGCCCATGCGCACCGGGCCTACGGGCCCACCGAACTGCTCGCGATCATGTTCGACCAGCCGGTGAATCCCCTGGGGGTGGACCGGCCGACGGCGCTCGCCGTCTCCCCGCTGCTGCGCGAGGTGATCATCATCCTCACCGGCGACGATACGGTGACCGCCGGGGAGCGGGAGAACCTCGAGCGCGTCGCCCTCGACCAGCTGCGCCGGGTCGACCCGCTGCACCTCTGCCTGCCGTATCCGGCCGACCCACGCCTGCGCGACCTCGCCGAGATCCTGATCGAGGAACCCACCGACGACCGCACCCTCGCCCAACTGGCCCCGGCGGTGGGGGCGGGCGAGCGCACCCTGACCCGCCTGTTCCGCACCCAGACCGGCATGTCGTTCCCACAGTGGCGCACCCAGCTGCGGCTGCACCACTCGCTGAAGCTGCTCGCCGCCGGCAAGTCGGTCACCGCGACGGCCTCGGCCAGCGGCTACAGCGGACCGAGCGCGTTCATCCAGGCGTTCCGGAACTATTTCGGGGTCACGCCGGGTGACTATCGCCGCGGCGGCACGAAGGGGTCGGGATGAACCCCCGTCCCCTTCGTGCCGCTCGGCCCGGACCGGTCAGTGCGGCGGGTTCTCCTCCGCGTCCCGCAGGGCCTGGCCGGAAGCGCTCTTCAGGCTGGCCGTCCAGGCGTCGAGGCGCTGCCTGAGCGTCAGGCTCGCACCGTTGTACGAGTTGTCGAGCTGGTCGGGGTCCACCGACAGGTCGTACAGCTCGTGTTCGCCCGTGTTGTAGGCGACGTAGTTCAGCGCGCCGTGCGTACCGAGCGTGTTGGGTTTGGCCCTGAGGCCCACGTAGACGGGCGCTCCCCCGCTGGCCAGCGCCTGCGCGTCGCCGGGGTCCTGGGGTTCCAGCAGGTTGTTCTGGGTGTTCGTGTTCAGGGTGCTCGGCCCGGCGTGCTCGTTCAGGAGGGCGAGCCGCCACCGCGACGGGGTGGATCCCTTCAGGAACGGTACGAGCGACCGCCCGTCGACGAAGCTGGGCGGCGTGATCCCGGCCAACTCGGCGAAGGTCGGTGCGAAGTCGACGTTCAGCGTGAACGCGTTGACGACCGCTCCAGCCGGCACGCCCGGGCCCCGGATGACGAGCGGAACGTTCAGGTCCTCCTCGTAGGCGGTGTTCTTGCCGGAGGTCAGCCGGTGCTGGCCCTGGTGGAAGCCGTTGTCGGAGGTGAAGACGAGGTAGGTGTTGTCGAGGACGCCCTGTGCCCGCAGGGTGTCGATCGTGTCCTGGACAAGGTCGGTGACCGCCCGAAGGGACTCCCGGCGCTTCTCGTACAGGGCGTCGATGCTGTCGATCTGGTTCTGCGTGAGCTTCGCCTTGTTCCGGATCCAGGCCGGCTTGTCGCTCACGTCACCCTCGTTGAACGACGGGGTACGCGGGGCCTTGGCGCCGGCGTAGATGCCGTCGTAGCGGGGCGGCGGAGTCGCCGGCCCGTGGGGAGCGAATGGAGCGACGTAGGTGAAGAACGGCTTGTTCGGATAGTTGGTGGTGGTGTTCTTGATGAAGGTGGTCAACTTCTGCGACAACACGTCGACGCCGTAGTCCGACGGGGTGCTCCCGTAATGAACCGTGGTGCCGTTGTCGTTGACGTCGTAGTTGTACTCGGAGTAGGGGCTTCCACCGTTGGGGCTGAACCAGCGGGTCCAGCCGGGTGGGATGTACGTGTTGCTCGGCGCCCCGTTGGGGTAACCGTTCACGTATTTGCCGAACAGCGCGGTCCGGTATCCGGCACCCTGGAGCTGGGTCGCGACGGTCGAGTTTTCCAGGCCCTTGCGGTAGATGTTCTCGAATCCACCACCGGTGGCCGCGTCATTCGTGTAGATCCCCGTGTTGTGGGCGAACTGCCCGCGCAGTATCGACGTCCGGGACGGGCAGCAGAGGGAGAGCTCGACGAACTGCTTGTTGAATGTGGTGCCCTGGCTGGCCAGGAGCGTCTGGAGCCCGGCGTCCTGGGCGAAGACCTCTTCGTTGAGGTCGTCCGTCAGGATGAAGACGATGTTGGGCTGGGTCGTCGCCGCCAGCGCCGACGAGCCCCCGATCCTCGGGCCCGCGTAGGCGACCCCCGCGGACAGGATGAGTGCGAGTGCCAGCGAGAGCGTCAATCTCCAGCGACGTGCCGTGTGCGGTGTCATTCCTTGCGCCCTTTCCTTCCGTACCTTCCGAGCCAACAGCCGACAAGAATTACGATCAAACCCGTCGGCATAGTAGGGATTTGGGACAGAAAAAGCCCAGCGAGCAGCCAACAATGGGCCGGTCGAAAATTGCGGGACAGGCCGATGCGGAAACTCGATGCGGGCAGAGAGGTGCGGAACGGATCGCCGACAGAAACGGGCGAACGAACCTACGGCGACGGGGATTGTTCACCCGCCAGGCTGGACGCACGTGGAGAAGGACGATCACGCCCCCGTCACGCTAACAGAGAGCGCTCGCCTGCCGTCGGAGATCGACGTGAATGCGAGCCACGAGGAATTCCCCTGGCGTCATGTAGGAAATCATATTGGGCGATGTGAGGCCGGTCAATGGGTTGGATACCCCTGTCGACGCGCCGGTTCGCCGCCGTCCCGGACGGACGCCCGGGACGGCGCGCGACGGCTCAGAAGTCGTCGTCGAAGCTGACCGCGCCGGTCACCCCGACCTGGTAGGCCGACACCCGTCGCTCGAAGAAGTTCGACAGCTCCTGCACGTCCTGCAACTCCATGAAGGCGAACGGGTTGGGGCTGCCGTACACCGGCTCGATGCCGAGCATGGCCAGGCGGCGGTCGGCGACATGCTGCAGGTACTGGCGCATGTCGGCCAGCGACATCCCGGAGACCCCCTGTTCGAGCAGGTCCGCGGCGAACTGGACCTCACACTCCACGGCCTCGGTCAGCATGTCCCTGACCTGCCGCTCCATCTCGGCGTCGAACAGGTCCGGCTCCTCGGCCCGGACGGTGTCGACCACGTCGAAGGCGAAGGCCATGTGCATGGACTCGTCCCGGAACACCCAGTTGGTGCCCGAGGCGAGGCCGTGCAGCACACCCCGGGAGCGCAGGAAGTACACGTACGCGAAGGCGCCGTAGAAGAACAGCCCCTCGATGCAGGCGGCGAAGCAGATCAGGTTGAGCAGGAACGCGCGCCGGTCCGCGCGGGTCCGCAGCTCCCGCAGCTCGAAGATCGAGTCGATCCACTTGAAGCAGAACTCGGCCTTCCGGGCGATCGACGGAATGTTCTCCACCGCCGCGAACGCCTCGAACCGCTCCTTCTCGTCCGGAACGTAGGTGTCCAGCAGGTTCAGGTAGAACTGGACGTGTACCGCCTCCTCGAACAGCTGCCGGGACAGGTAGAGGCGGCCTTCCGGGGAGTTGACGTGCTGGTAGAGGTTCAGCACGAGGTTGTTCGCGACGATCGTGTCGCCGGTGGCGAAGAACGCCACCAGCCGGGACACCAGGTGCTGCTCCGCCGGGGACAGCCGGGCCAGATCGGCGAGGTCGGAGTGCAGGTCGACCTCCTCGACGGTCCAGGTGTTCTTGATGGCGTCCTTGAACCGGTCGAAGAACCGCGGGTAGCGCATCGGCCGCAGGGTCAGGTCCATGCCAGGGTCGAGCAGCAGGTGCCGCTCAGCGACGCTGGCGCCGGTGCGGGTTTCGGGACTGGTGGTCACTGGCAGGCCTCGCAGCTTTCGGGGTTCTCCAGGGAACAGGCCAACGCCTCGTCGTCACTCACCGCGACGACCGGCGGGATCGCCGACGCCACCGACCCGACCGGCGCCACGACCGGCGGCACCGGCCCGACCGGAGTGCCGGCTGGCGGCACCGACCCGACCGGATTCACCGTCGGCGTGACGGCGACGGTGGCCTGCTGGATCCGGGTCGCCGGACGCGACCGCAGGTAGTAGGTGGTCTTCAGCCCGGACTTCCAGGCGTACAGGTACATCGAGGAGAGCTTGCCGATGGTCGGCGCGCTCATGAACAGATTCAGCGACTGCGACTGGTCGATGTACGGGGCACGGGCGGCGGCGAGGTCGATCAGGGCCCGCTGCGGAAGCTCCCACGCGGTCCGGAACACCTCCCGGACGTCGGCGGGCAGCTCGGTGATGCCCTGCACCGAGCCCTCCGCGCGTTTGATCTGTTCCCGGATCTGCGCCGTCCACAGGCCACGGGCCTTCAACTCGTCAACCAGGTAGTTGTTGACCTGGAGAAACTCGCCGGACATGGTCTCGCGCTTGAACAGGTTGGACACCTGCGGCTCGATGCACTCGTAGCAACCGGCGATCGACGCGATCGTCGCGGTCGGGGCGATCGCGACGAGCAGCGAGTTGCGCAGCCCGTGCTTGGCGATCGCCGTACGCAGCGCGGCCCACCGCCCGGTCTGGGTGGGCACGGCCCCCCACAGGTCCGGGTGCAGCTCGCCCCGGGCCGCGCGGGTCTGCGCGTACGCCGGATGTGGGCCGGACCGTTCGGCGAGCCCCGCCGAGGTCTCCAGCGCGGTCAGCAGGATCTCTTCCTGCACCCGGGTGGACAGCTCCATCGCCTGGGCCGAGTCGAACGGCAGGCGCAGGGTGAAGAAGGCGTCCTGAAGGCCCATCAGCCCGAGCCCGACCGGCCGCCAGCGCGGGTTCGACGCCGCCGCCTGCTGGGCCGGGTAGTAGTTGATGTCGATCACCCGGTCCAGGAACACCACGGCGGTGCGTACGGTCGCCCGCAGCTTCTCCCAGTCGACGCCGTCGGCGGTCACGTGCGCGCCGAGGTTGATCGAGCCCAGGTTGCAGACCGCGGTCTCGGTGTCGTCGTTGACCTCCAGGATCTCGGTGCACAGGTTCGACAGGTGGATCGTGTTCCCCGGCGTCCCGGTCTGGTTGGACAGCCGGTTCGACGGGTCCTTGAACGTCATCCAGCCGTTGCCGGTCTGCGCCAGGGTGCGCATCATCCGCCCGTACAGGTCCCGGGCCTTGACCGTCCGGACCGCTTTCTTCTCGGCCGCCCGGTACGCCTCGTCGAACGCCTCGCCGAACAGGTCGGGCAGCTCGGGCGCGTCGGACGGGTCGACCAGCGACCACTCGCCGTCCGCCTCGACCCGGCGCATGAACTCGTCCGGGATCCAGTTGGCCAGGTTGAGGTTGTGGGTACGCCGGGCATCCTCACCGGTGTTGTCCCGCAGTTCCAGGAACTCCTCGATGTCCGGGTGCCACGGCTCCAGGTAGACACAGGCCGCGCCCTTGCGCCGGCCGCCCTGGTTGACCGCCGCCACCCCGGCGTCGAGGGTCTTCAGGAACGGCACGATGCCGTTCGACCTGCCGTTCGTGCCCCGGATCAGGGCGCCCCGACCGCGTATCCGCGACCAGGAGATGCCGATGCCGCCGGAGAACTTCGACAGCTTCGCCACCTGGTGGTACCGCTCGTAGATCGAGTCCAGTTCGTCGCGCGGCGAGTCGACCAGGAAACACGACGACATCTGGGTGTGCCGGGTCCCGGAGTTGAACAACGTCGGCGAACTCGGCAGGTACGCCAGCGACGACATCAGCCGGTAGAAGCCGATCGCCTCACCCGGCGTCCGGGACAGCCCGCACGCGACCCGCAACAGCCAGTACTGCGGCGTCTCCACCACCAGCCGCGACTGCGGATGCCGCAGCAGGTACCGGTCGGCGACGGTACGCAGTCCGAAGTACTCGAACCGCAGGTCGCCGGCCGGGTCGACGGCGTCGTCGAGCTTGCGGGCGTTGCGCGCCACGAACGCGGCCGTGTCGTCCCCGATCAGCCCCAGACCGTGGGCGTACCGGATGGACTGGCTGAAGCTCGCCACCTGCTGCCCGCGAACCTCCTTGTCCACGTACGCCGCCAGCAGCCGCGCCGCCAGCCGTGAGTACTGCGGCTCCGTGCCGATCAGCTCGGCCGCCGTCTGGATCGACAGCTTGTCCAACTCGGCGGTGGTCGCGCCGTCGTAGAGACCGCTGATCGTCTTCGTCGCCACCCGCAGCGGATCCACCTCGTCGAGGTCGGCGACCCACCGCTCCACCGCCCGGACGATCTTGTTGACGTCCACCGGCTCGGCATCGCCGTTGCGCTTACGGACCCGCATCACCTGCCGGCGCTGCTCCGGCACCGCCTGCTCCGGCACCATCCGATCCGGCGCTGACTGATCCGGCGCTGGCTGATCCGGCGCGACCCGCTCTCGCGTTGCGGTCATGTCCCCCTCCTCGCACCCGTCCAGATGGTCGACGGACGCGCGGAAGGACGCCACCGGTCGCCCTCGGCATGCCTGCCGACGGCCCGGCTGGTGGCGTCGGCCGTCCCGCGCGGCCTTCGACCGCCGCACGCGACACGTGCGGCGCGCTGGCAGGTCTTCGGACTCGTGGGCGTCGTACTCGTGCCTACTGGCCGTCGCTTCCCAGACCCGAGGATCCAGTGCTGTGTGACGGCGGCCGTTCCCACTCACCGCTGCGGGGCAGTCCCGGATTCCCACCGGGTTCCCTCTTGCCCCGGCTACCGACGGTCGGTAGCCGGACCAGCTGCGGGCAACACCATATATGGGTACGGCGTCCGGAGGAAACACCAGATGCTGTGTCGGGCATGTCACTGTGGATTCGCGGCCGGCCGGGCCCCCGACTCCTCGACGTACCGGCCAGAATGGGCTCCGGCCGGTGCGGAGGGGAGGACCAGCGATGCGAGTGGTGTCCCTGGTCCCGTCGCTGACCGAAGCCGTCGCGGCCACCCTGCCCGGACTCCTCGTCGGCGCCACCGACTACTGCACCCACCCCGCCGGGCTGGCCGTGCCGCGCGTCGGCGGCAGCAAGTACCCCGACCTCGACCGGGTGCTCGCGCTGCGGCCGGACGTCGTACTCATGAACGTCGAAGAGAACCGGCGGTCGGACGCCGAGGCGATCCAGGCGGCCGGGACAACCGTCCGGCTCACCTACCCCCGGACCGTCGACCAGGCCCTCGACGAACTCGCCGACCTGCTGCGACACCTCGGTGCGGACCGGGAGCCCGGGTGGCTGGCCCAGGCACGCGCCGCCTGGGCCAGCCTCACCCCCGCCACACCACCACGCTCCGTCGTCGTCCCGGTCTGGCGACGCCCGTGGATCGTGGCCGGTGGCGACACCTTCGCCGCCGACGTCCTGCGCCGGTTCGGCCTGCACAACCGCTACTCCGAGACCGCCGACAGATATCCCCGACCGACCCTCGACGAACTGCGCGGCACGGCCCCCGACCTGGTCGTGCTGCCCGACGAGCCGTACCCGTTCTCCCGCACCGACGGTCCGGAGGCGTTCCCCGACCTCCCCTGCGCCCTGGTCTCCGGACGCCACCTGACCTGGTACGGGCCCTCACTCGCCGAAGCACCCCGGATCCTGACCGCCCAGCTCGCCCGGTCCGCGCCCGGAACCCACTGACCCCGGCGCCGGGAGATCAGCCGGCCAACTCCCGGACGAGCAACGGCTCGACCTCGACTGACGCCAGCGGGCCGCCCTGAGCACGTAGGGTGGCCAGGGCCCGGCTGGCGCGGCTCTTGACCGTGCCGGGCGAACACCCCAACTGCGCGGCGATCTCCTGTTCGGAAAGGCCCGCCCAGTACCGCAGCACGAGTACCACCCGCTGTTGGGCGGGCAGCTCGCGCAGGGCAGCGAGCACCAGGTGTGCGGTGTCGGTGCTGTCGTACGGGTCGGGCGCGGAACGCTCCGGCAGCACGGCTGCCGGTATCTCGCGCCGCCACATGCGGCGCCCGGCCCGCCAGGCGGCGCGGACCATCACCCGCCGGGTGTACGCCTCCGGGTCGCCGTCGGGGTACAGGCGGCGCCAGGCCCGGTACGTCCTGATCAGCGCCTCCTGGGCAAGGTCCTCGCCGTGCCCACGATCCCCGGTGAGCAACACACCGTGCCGCACCAGCGCGGCGTACCGCGCCGAGACGAACTCGGCGAACCCGTTCGGGCCCGTCAACGGGTTCCGATCCCGAGCAGGCGTAGCAGCTCGTCCATGGCCTGCTGGCTCAACCGCACCCGGCCGCCCTCCGAGGACACCGCCTCGCGGCAGTCGCCGAGGCTGATGACGATCTGAGGGGCCGGGGTGAGGAAGATTTTCCGCGTCTCGGCGGGGTCGGTCACCAGGGGCTCATTCCCCGTCGGCCTCTTTCCCAGAGCGAGTTGAAGGGACGGCAGGGCGGGGTTGGCGCAGGAGTGCCGACCGTCGACCTCCCTGTGCTGGGAGCGGAGCAGTCGCAACACCATGTCGACGCTGCGGGCGTCGGTTACCGAGCCGCCATCCGGCCTGGGGCTGCCGTTCGCGGCCGAGGCGAAAAGGATCGTGGACGAGTCCGGCAGAACGAGGCGGCCGGCACCGGCAGCCGGCCTGACGCCTATCGAGTCGAGGATCCGCTGCTGCTGGGGTCCGGGCACCCGCATCGTCACCCGCACCTGCGACCACGGTAGGAGCAGGCTGTTCCAGTAGTCGTAGCTGGCTGGGTTGACCAGCGGGTCGTTTGGACTGTTGGAGATGGACCGGGCGAGCCACGCAGGTGCGCCTCCGTTGAGCGTGTACGGGCGCGGCGGGAGCCCCGGATGGGGAAGATTTCGCGGACGGTCCGCTTGGTGGCTCTTCTGCCTCTCCTCGATCGACCCGAGCCGGTTCATCCTGACCGGTGGGCCGATCTCCATGGATGCGTACTGGCAGGAATCCTCGTCGGAGGAATAGATCAGAACCGTGTTCTTCAGTTCTCTGCACGGTCCCGTCGGGTCGTCGACGACCACCTGCCACCCCGGCGGGATCGGGATCCTGACGTCGCCGGCCACGACCGTGCGGCCGACGACGCGCGGTGTCGGGGGCTGTGCGGCCACGGTCGCGGCGGCCGGCTCCGTGCGCTCGACCACCTGCGCGCCGGCGGCCACCGCGAGGCCGGACAGCATGACCACGGCCAGCGCGCCCGCCCCGATCGTCCGCCGCCGGGCGGCCCGACCACGGCCGACGATCGCGGGAACCGGATCAGGGTTGGCCGGTTGGAGATCGTTCACCGCCTCATCCAGCAGGGTCCGGAAACGCTCGTTCATGATGGCTCCCTTGGTGGAGGAATCGCGTCAACCTCCCAAAGGCACCGGACCCCGCCGGGGTTCCATCCCGGACCTGTCCTGGCGGGTCCGCCCGAAAGGATGATCCGCGCCTGATCCGGGCGTCCGCCGGTGGTACGACTGCGATTCTCAGCAGGCCGGGACGGACGCGGGCCATCGGTCGTCGGCGTCCGCCTGGTTCCGAGGGAGGGGACCGGATGGATGCTGCGGCGGAACGGTTCGACGTCCTGGTGGTCGGCGGCGGGAAGGCCGGAAAGACGCTGGCGATGGATCTGGCCCGTTCGGGTATGTCGGTGGCGATGGTCGAGCGGGCCATGATCGGTGGCAGCTGCATCAACGTGGCCTGCATTCCGACGAAGGCTCTGGTCACGAGCGCCCGGGCCGCCCGTCTGGTGCGTACCGCCGATGAACTGGGAATTGCCGTCGCGGGCTCGCACGTCGACGTGGATCTCCTGCGCGCCCACAAGGAGGGCGTGGTCGACGGCATGGTGGCCGCGAACCGTCAGCAGTTCACGGAGTCCGGTCTGCACCTGGTGATCGGGACGGCCCGGTTCGTCGCCCCGCGTACGGTGCGGGTGACGCTGCCCGACGGCGGCACCCGGCTGATCCACGGCACCAGCGTGGTGATCAACACCGGCACCCGACCCTTCCTGCCGCCGATCCAGGGTCTCGCCGAGGCAGGGGTGCTCACCAGTGACGATCTTCTGCGCCTGGATCGGTTGCCGCAACGGTTGACGGTGCTGGGCGGCGGCACGGTCGGGGTGGAGTTCGCGCAGATGTTCCGGGCGTTCGGCAGCGCCGTGACCATCATCGAGGCGGGCCCTCGGCTGCTCGCGCGGGAGGAGCCGGAGATCAGTGCCGCGGTGGCGGAGATCTTCGCCGCGGACGGGATCGAGATACGCACCGGCAGCAGGGTGGCCCGGTTGGACCGGAACCCGGACGGGTTGGCGCGGGTGACACTCGAGGACGGCAGCGCGGTTGACGGCGATGCCGTGCTCGTGGCGGTCGGCCGGGCCCCCGTCACGGCGGAACTGGACCTCGAAGCGGCGGGCGTACGGACCGGGGAGCGCGGGTTCGTCGTGGTGGACGAGTACCTGCGGACCAGCGCCGAGGCGACCTGGGCCGCGGGTGACGTCGCGGGCAGTCCGCAGTTCACGCACGCCTCGCTGGATGACTATCGGGTCATCCGGTCCCAGCTCGTGGGCACGCCGCGAAGCACCGCCGGCCGGCTCATCCCGTACACGGTGTTCACCACCCCCGAGCTGGCCCGGGTCGGACTCACCGAGGATGCGGCGCGGTCCGCCGGACACCAGATCCGGGTCGTCCGGCTGCCCGTCGCCGCGATCCCCCGGGCCCGAACGCTGCGGCAGACCACCGGGATGTGGAAAGCGGTGATCGACGCCCACACCGACCGGATTCTCGGCGCCACCCTGCTCGGCGCCGAGGCTGGCGAGGTGATCACCAGTGTCCAGTTGGCGATGCTGGCCGACCTGCCCTGCACCGTGCTGCGCGACGCCGTCATCACGCATCCGACGATGACGGAAGGGCTCAATCTGCTGTTCGCGCAGCTGGCGCCGGAGCCCGTCCGGTGAATCCGCAGGTGCCTGCCGCACGGCGGGCGGGCGCGACCGGCGACGGGTGAGGCGATGATCAGCGACCACGCCTTTCTCGCGGACGGGCACAGCGGTGCCCTCGTGGACCGGTCCGGATCGGTGAACTGGTGGTGCCCCGGTCGTTTCGACGCGCCATCGGTGTTCGGGCGGCTCCTCGACCCCGACGCGGGACACTGGTCCATCAGTCCGGCCCACGACGCGCGCTCCGAATGGTCGTACCTGACCGACACGCTGGTACTGCGCACGGTGCACGTCACGGAACAGGGTTCGGTGGCCGTGGTCGACACCCTCGCGCTGGAACCGGGGGCCCGGGGCCACGATGTCGGCCTGCGTTCGCCCCGGCTGCTCGCCCGGATCGTGTCCGGGCTGTCCGGCGCGGTGTCGATGCGACTGTGCTACCGCCCCCGCTTCGAGTACGGCCGCGTCGCCGCCTTCCTGCGGGAGGAGGACGACGTGTTGACCGCCGGCGCCGGCACCGCTCGGCTGGGGTTGCGCGCGAGCGTGCCGTTGACCTGCGGCGACGGTGAGGCATTCGGCGAGTTCACCGTGTCCGGCGGGCAGACCGAGACCTTCACCCTCGGCTACGCGCCGGCCTACGTCACCGACCCGCCGGCCGTGTACGCCGCCGAGGAGGTCGTCGACAACGCCGTGTCCGGGTGGCGGTCGTGGATCGATCTGCACGACTACCAGGGTCGCTATCGGGATCAGGTACGACGCAGCGCCCTGGTCGTCCAGGGTCTGACCTACCGGCCCAGCGGCGCGATCGTGGCGGCGGCGACCACCTCGCTACCCGAGCAGCTCAATGGTGAGCGGAACTACGACTACCGTTTCGTCTGGGTGCGCGACTTCAGCTTCACCCTGGAGGCGTTGTGGCGGGCCGCCTGCTCCGACGAGGTCAACCGGCAGTTCGGGTGGCTGGGCCGGGCGATGGGCCGGGTTGGCGACGATCTGGTGCCGATCATGTACGGGGTCCAGGGCGAGCGGGATCTCACCGAGCACCGACTGGACCACCTGACCGGATACGCCGACAGTCGACCCGTCATGATCGGCAACGACGCGTGGCGGCAGCGTCAGACCGACGTTCCGGGTGAGGCGCTCGGCGCGGCGTGGCTGATGCGCGATCATCTCGACGATCCGCTGCCCACCGACATCCGCCACCTGCTGCGTACGCTGGCCGACCGGACCGTCACCGACTGGCGGTTACCCGACGCCGGCATGTGGGAGGCCCGGGACACGCAGCGGCATCACCTCTCGTCGAAGGTGCAGTGCTGGACCGCGCTGGACCGGGCGGTGCGCTTCGGCGCGCGACTCGGCGAGCCGGCGGACATCGCCCGCTGGGCTGCCGCCCGGGACGAGGTGCGCGAGACCGTGCTCGTCCATGGCTGGAACGAATCTCTGGGCGCCTACACCGGCACGTTGGACGGCGCGGAGCTGGACGCCTCGGTGCTGCTGATGCCGCTTGTCGGTTTCCTCCCCGCGCACGTACCCCGGATGCGCTCCACCATCTCGGTGATCGAGCGGCGGTTGTCCCACGACGGCCTGGTACGCCGCTGGGAGGGCGATCCGGCCGGCTTCGTCATCTGCTCGTTCTGGCTGGTGTGCTGCCTCATCCTGGCCGGTGACCACGACCGGGCCGAGCGGCTGTTCGAGGATCTCGTCGGCCGGGCCAGTGACCTGGGTCTGTTCGCCGAACAGCTCGACCCGTTCACCGGCGAGCAACTGGGCAACTTTCCGCAGGCGTTCTCCCACATCGGCCTCATCAACGCCGCGGGCAGGCTGAGCGACCTCACCGGCGGCACCCCCGGGATGGGCGGCGAACCGTCCGACCACCGTCTGCCCCGAAGGACGTCGGGCCGGTCCGACGCGGAGGCCCGGTCCGGTGCGGTGGTGACGGATGCGGACCTCGACAGGGGGTAAGCGCGACCAGCCGAGACCGACCGTGGGCGCTCCCGGGAACCCCGGGCACAGGGACAGGAGAGGGCACATGTCGTACGACCATGGGGCCGCGGAACCGCCGGCCGTCCGGCGTACCGAGTTGCAGCGGCATCCGGCGTCCGTGCCGGGCCGGTTGATCGTCCAGACGCTGTTCGAGATCCCGGTGGGGCTGGCGTCGGGCCGGCACCGGCATCCCGGCGAGGAGGTGGGTTTCCTCATCCACGGCACGGTCGCGATGGAGTTCGACGACCGCCCCACCCTGACCATCCAGGCCGGGCAGCCCTTCCTGATTCCCCCCGGAATCGTGCACAACGCCCGGAACATCACCGACGACGTCACCACCATGATGCTCTCGACGTACTTCGTCGACGCGCACGAGCCGTTGGTCACCCAGTGCGACTGACGGGCTCTCCCGCGCCACCAGCCCAGCGCCGGCCCGCGCCTGACCCGCGCCAAGGTCATCTTCCTACTCGTCGGACGCCGCGCGGCTACGGCGCCAATACTCGGGACAAGGGGTCCGGCCAGGTCGGGGACGATGCGGTCTCCGGGTCGCGCCCATCAGGGGGACACATGGTTTCCGTGTACCACCGCACCGCCAAGATCGACGGCATGGACGTCTTCTACCGGGAGGCGGGTCCGGTCGACGCACCGGCGGTGGTGCTGCTGCACGGCTTCCCCAGCAGTTCCTTCATGTTCCGTGAGCTGATCCCGCTGCTCGCCGACCGGTATCACGTGATCGCTTCCGACCACATCGGGTACGGCTCATCCGCCGCACCCGCACCGGAGACGTTCCCGTACACCTTCGACGCGCTGACCGACGTGACGGCCAAACTGCTGGCGCATCTGAAGGTCCGGAAGTACGCCGTCTACATGCACGACTACGGCGCCCCGATCGCGCTGCGGCTCGCCCTGGGTAGCCCGGAGAGCATCACGGCGATCATCACCCAGAGCGGCAACGCCTACATGGACGGGTTCGGGGAGAAGTTCTGGGCGCCGCTGTTCGCCTACGCCAAGAATCCGGGGCCGGAAACCGAACCCGGCGTACGCCAGGCCCTGCAACCGGAAACCACCCGCTGGCAGTTCTACCACGGCGTGTCCGACCCGGCGCTGGTCAGTCCGGACGGCTGGCGGCACGCCCAGGAAATCATCGACCGGCCCGGTAATGACCGGATCCAGATGCACCTGGTCGAGGACTACAAGACGAACCTCCCCCTGTACCCGAAGGCGCAGCAGTACCTCCGGGACAGCAAGGTTCCCGTGCTCGCCGTCTGGGGTCGCAACGACGAGATCTTCGTTCCGGCCGGCGCCACCGCCTTCCAGAACGACTCGCCCGACGCCGAGGTGCATCTCATCGATGCCGGGCACTTCGCCCTGGAGAGCCACCTGGACGTCATCGCCGGTTACGCCCGAGGCTTCCTGGGCCGCACGCTCGGCTGAGCCCTCTCGCCCGGCCCGATCACCCATCTCGCCAGAAGGAGACACCATGGCCAACTCGTCTTCAGGTTCCGGCCGACCGACGGTCGTCCTGGTACACGGAGCCTTCGCCGACAGTTCCGGCTGGAACGGCGTGGTGGCCCGGCTGATGGCCACCGGCGTCACGGTGATGGCGGTGCCCAATCCGCTACGTGGCCTCGCGGAGGACGCCGCCTACGTGGCGAGTGCGCTGCGCCAGGTACCGGGACCGGTACTCGCGGTGGGCCACTCCTACGGCGGGGCGGTCATCACCAACGCCGCCTCGCGCGCCGACAACGTCGTCGGCCTGGTCTATGTGGCCGCGTTCGCTCCCGAGGAGGACGAGACCCTCATGGACATCGAGGGCAACTCCAAGGACAGCGTCCTGACTCCCTCCTTGCTTCAGGTGCAGTATCCGACCGCGAACGGCACCGAGACGGAATTCCTCATCGATCCGGCGAAGTTCCATGACGCGTTCGCCGCCGATGTCGCCGAGCAGGACGCCGCCGTGATGGCGGCCACCCAACGCCCGATCTCCGCGCTCGGCTTCTCCACACCCACCACGGATCCCGCCTGGAAGAAACTGCCCTCCTGGGCCGTCGTCGCCACCGGCGACAAGGCCGCCGGAAGCGACGCCGTGCTCCACATGGCCGAACGCGCCGGCGCCACGATCACCCAGGTCGACGCCTCGCACGTCGTCATGGTCACCCAGCCGCAGACCGTCACCGACGTCATCACGCAGGCCCTCGACAGCGTCTCCCGGTGAACCGGCCGGCACGGGTTCGCGCTTCTCAGTCCAGCGGCTGACGACCGAGGGCCCGCGCCTCCCGTCCGGCCAGGACCCATCCGCCGAGGTACGCGACGAGCGGCAGGCCGATCAGGATGGCGGTCAGATCGAGCACCGGCGGGTGGGCCAACCAGTGCGCCTCCCGGTGGTACCAGGCCAGCAGCGCCAGGTAGGCGCAGGCGGTGCCGATGACCGCCCCACCCAGCGCCAGGACCCCGGCGGTGGCCGCGGTGAGCGCCCGCCGGGTACCTCGCCGGGCGCCGGTCGCGGCGAGGGTGCGCAGGTCACCGGCCGTTTCGTTGCGAATCAACCCAACGGTCATGGCGAGCACGCCGAGGGCCAGGATGACGCCCGCCGCGGTGAAGTTGTTCGCCAGCCGGGCCTGATCCGCACCGGTCGGGCGCGATTCGACGTTGAGTCCGACCGCCGCCGCCGTCTGCCGGGCCTTGTCGAGCTGCGTCGGGGTCAGCGCGTCCGGTGCCTTGATCAGCCAGCCGACCGGGATCGTCGTCAGGTGCATCCGGTTGCGGGTCAGGCCGTACGGCGTGATCAGCACGTTCGGTAGCGACCCGTAGCTGGGCAGGGTGACGTGCCGCAGGGTCGGGTGCCAGTCGCGTGCGCCGCCGCCGATCAGGTCGTACCCGGCGATGCTCGCCCGGGGAGTCAGCAGGTCGCTGTCGGCGTTGATGCTCGCCGGGTCGATGCCGTAGTACGCCAGCAGTTCGGGCGTGGCGACGAACACCGGCACCGTTTCGCTGCTGCTGTACCTGACTCCGCCGTCCACCGCGTGTGGCTTGCCCAGCCCGACCGGCGGCCGGCCGCCACGTTCAGGCCGACCCTCCGGGTTGATGGCACCGGTGAGCGGGAGCACCGGACCGGCGCGCAGGTCGGCGGCGATGGTGTCGACCTGCTTGCGCATCGCCTCGACCTGGCTGGCGGAGACGATCGGCACCGGCCCGTCCATGGCCTCCGGCGACAGCCAGACGATGACCTGATCGGCGGGCAGGTTTCCCCCGATGGGGGCCGCCGCCTTCGCCACCGTGACGCCGGCGCTCAGGGCGACCACGGCGGCGATGCCGACGGCCAGCGTGATCGCGGCCAGTGCCGCGCTGGAGCGGGCCCGGTATCGCGCCAGATCCCGCATCGCCAGCCGGGCCGCCAGCGGAGCGTGGCGCCCGAGCCGTCCGATGGTGGCGATGCCGATCGGGGCGAGCAGCAGCAGGGCGATCGCCGTGGCCAGCACACCTCCGAGGATGAACGGCACCTTCGTCTGCTGCGCCAGGAACAGCGCGGCCAGGCCGACGATCAGCAGCACCGCGCCGAACGTCGCGAACCGGTGGACCGGCCGGGGTGGTGCGGGCCGCGCGGACAGGGCGGCGGTGGTAGGGACGCGCGCGACGGTGCGCGCCGGCCACCAGGCTGCCACGACGGCGGTGATGGTGGCCAGCAGGACGGCCAGCAGCAGCGGGGTCCAGGGCAGCTGGAACCGGTCGACGCGGTGGCCGAGTGACGGTTCCAGCCGAGGGCTCAACGCGATCCAGCCGGCGATCCCGACGAGCGCGCCCGCGAGGGCGCCGACCCCGCCGGTGACCACCCCGTTGACCAGCAGGACCAGCCGGATGTGCCGGTGACTCGCGCCGATCGCGCCGAGCATGCCGATCGCGCGCAGTCGCCGCTGGGCCAGCACGGTGAAGCCGGCCACCGCCAGCAGGCCGACGAACACCAGCCCGATGGTGGCCAGCATGAGCACCAGCAGGCTGGAACTGTCCGGGTCGGTGGAGCGGACCTGGACCCCCGCGCCCGCCGGCCGCGGTTTCGCGACGAAGTCCGGCTGGGATGCCCGGATCAGCACGTCGACGTGATCCGGCGCGGTGGCCTCACCGGGCGCCAGGAGGGCGAACAGGTCGTGCAGGTTGAGGGGGTTCTCCACCAGGCCGACCACGGTCCGCCGCCGGCCGTCCCGGTCCCAGGCGTCGCCGATGCGCAGGCCGAAGGTCGTCGCCACCCGCTCGGTGACGGCGATCTCGTCGGGGCCCTGCGGCCAGCGCCCGGAGTCCAGCCGCAGCATCGTCCGCCCGTACGGCCCCTGCGGGTCCTGCGTGCGCAGGTCGACCCCGTCTGCCGAGCCGGGTACCGGAATCGTCCGGCCGTGTCCGATCACGTCGACCGTCCCGAACGAGGCGCGCAGCGTGCCGAGGTCGGCCGCGAGTTGGGCATCGGTGCCCTGCAACGTCACCAGGTGGTCGGCGGTGCCGAAGACGGATGCCTCCGACGGGGCGTTGGCGCCGACGCCGAGGCCCACCGTGGTTGCCGCCACGGCGATCAGCAGCAGAGCCAGCACGATCGCCTGCTGGCGCCACTCGCGGCGGAACAGCCGCCAGGCCCAGCGCACCACGGCGCGTCGCGCCGGCATCCCGCCGTGACCGGCGCCGAGCGCCAGCGGCGGATCCTGCACAGCGACGCTCATCGGGAGCTCGCCTCCTCGGCCAGCAGGGTGTCCGGACCCGGGCGCGGAGCCGTGCGGTCGACGATGCGGCCGTCGCGGATGAACACGACCCGGTCGGCCCAGGACGCGAGCTGCGCGTCGTGCGTCACCACCACCGCACCCACCCCACGCTTGCAGGCGGTCAGGATCATCCGCATCACGGCCTCCCCGCCGGCCGAGTCGAGCGCGCCGGTCGGCTCGTCAGCCAGCACCAGCCGGCGGTCCCCGACGACGGCGCGGGCGATCGCCACCCGCTGGCGCTCGCCACCGGAAAGCTGGTCCGGGAACCGGGACGCCCGGTCGGCCAGGCCCAACTCCTCCAGTACGCGCAGGCCGGCCGCGCGGGCCCGGCCCGCCGACACGCCGTCGAGCTCCAGCGGCAGCGCCACGTTCTCAGCGGCGGTGAGCCCGGGCAGCAGGTTGAAGTCCTGGAACACGTAGCCGATGGTCCGCCGGCGCAGCCGGGTCCGGTCCTCCCGGGACATTCCGGCCAGGGACCGCCCAGCCACCAGCACCTCGCCGGCCGTCGGCGTCTCCAGCGCGCCAGCGATGGTCAGCAGCGTGCTCTTGCCCGAGCCGCTGGGGCCCATCACCGCGACCATCTTGCCCGGCTCGACGGTCAGGTCCACCTCCCACAGCGCGCGCACCTCGTCGACACCGTCCAGGTACGTCTTCGAGACCGCCCGCAGTTCCAGCACCCCACTCACCGGCGTACCCCCGCCCGGCGTCGGATGCGCGGCGCCGGAGATCTCGCCGGGGCCGGTGGTTCGAGCGCGGCCCGCCGCAACCGGCCGTCGGCGGTGTCGAGCCACCGCACGACGGAGTCGAGCCGGTACAGCTCGGCGTCCAGCACCAGCGCCAGGCCGAGGTCCAGATCGCCCTCTTCGTCCTTGAGCCGGGTCCACTGCTGCATCAGCTCGACCAGGTACCGCCGGTGCGACTGGATGACCTCGTGCACGTCGACGTCAGCCAGCCGCATCGCGACCAGGATCTTGATCACCAGCTCGTCGCGTGGCGGCGAGGCCAGGTCGGGCGGCGTACGGAGCCAGCCGGCCAGCTCATCGGCGCCCTCGGCGGTGATCCGGAACCCCTTCTGCGGACCGGGTTCGGTGTCGTCGTCGGATTCGATCAGGCCGTCGCGCTCCAGGCGCTGCAGGGTGGTGTAAACCTGGCCGACGTTGAGCGGCCAGACCTCGCCGGTGCGGGCCTCGAACTCCTCGCGCAACTGCAGGCCGTACTTCGGGCCTTCGCTCAGCAACGCCAGCAACGCGTGCCGGACGCTCACGCCAGCACTCCACTCGATATCATGCCGGGTAGCATACTCGGTATATAAAACTTGTCCAGGACCGTCGTCCCAAGGCCGGGCGCCGTCCCAAGGGGCAGGGCCCGGAGCCGTTGGCTCCGGGCCCTGTCGGTCCTGGTGCGAAGGATTGCCTCGGATCCGTCGGTCAGGGGCTGGTGCAGGAGACGACGCTGGGCGCCGCGTTGCTGCTCGCGTTGGCCAGGAAGCCGAAGGTGGTCGAGGCGTTCGCGCCGACGGAACCGTTGTACGAGGCGTTGCTGACACTGACCGTGCCGGTGGTTCCGGTGTTCACACCGTTCCAGACCTGGGCGAGGGTCTGCCCACCGGCCAGCGTCAACCGTACGGTCCAGCCGTTGAGGGTGCTGGAACCGTTGTTGGCCACGGTGACCTCACCCTGGAAGCCACCGCCCCAGCTGTTGATCATCTTGTAACTCGCGGTGCAGGCACCCGGCTGCCCGGTGGGCGGCCCGCTGGTCGGGGGCGCGCTCGTCGGCGGGTTGCTGGTGGGCGGTGCGCTGGTGGGTGGGTTGCTGGTCGGGGGTGCGCTGGTGGGTGGGTTGCTGGTGGGTGGGGTGCCGGGGACGGTGGTGGTGGCGTTGTTGAGGGCGTTGAGGACTGCGGTG